>JAEUUM010000006.1 GCA_016787375.1 Saprospiraceae bacterium | reverse complement strand
TGATGTGCAATTGTCCAACTGCCATCTTTGAGATCGGTTTGCATTAATTTACAATACTGATCTGATTTATCAATAGAGAAACAGCGGGTAAAAATAATTTGATCTCCGGCTTTATTAATGGTTAGTGTGCCTTCATTGTTTGGAGTATTGATTTCACCATTTATGGATTCAGGGTTTGAATCCATATTTTTTAAAACATAAATATCGGAAAAACTTCTTCCTGTCCAGTTGTATTTCTCTTTTTTGTTATTGGTTAATTTATCTGCTGAGAAATATATTTCACCATTGGGTCCAACCAAGGGTGAGTACTCATTTTGAGGCGTATTAAAAGGCAAAAGATTAATTTTATAGCTGTTGTCATCCTTTAGTTCTAACCATTTTGCAGCAGACTGGCAGGCAGTTATTTCTTTCCTGTATTCAAATGGACTTCCAATTTCTTGCCCAAGGTTTTTGAAAGTGGATTCAGCATCCTTATATTTTTCTGTTTGTTTTAGCGCAAATGCATACTCTTTAAGCGCTTCTACTCCGTTTTGGTTGTCATAAGCAATTTTAAACCACTTTATACTCTTTTCTGGCTCTCCAATATATTTGAAACTTAGTCCTGCAAACCAGGCAATTTTGCCTTTTTTTACTCTTGTATCAGCTTTGTTGTATTCTTTTTCCAAAAGAGTTCCTGCAACTTGAAATTGTTTTCTATCGAAAGCGGTTTTTCCGTCTTTTATAGAATTGGTGGTTGAGCAACTTATAACAAGTAGGACCTGCAGTGAAATGAAAGCCCGAACTAAATTTTTATACATACAAAAACATGTGTTTATTTCCCAACGCTAATATATTCAGATATGTTGTATATTTTCTGAAATTAGGCATATCTGTAAAATAAAAAAGCGCCTGAGTTTATTAAACTCAGGCGCTTTAGATTTATAAAATCATAATTATTTTACCGCTCTGGAAAAGTGTTTTTTCTCAGCTTTTGATTCTGATTTCAATGACTTTGCAAGATCGTAAACAACTGGCGCTGCAATGAAAATAGAAGAATATGTTCCAACGATGATACCAACTACCAGAGCAAAAGCGAATCCTCTGATGCTGCTTCCTCCAAACAGGAACAATATTAATACAACCACCATTGTCAACAATGAGGTAATCACTGTTCGACTTAATGTACTGTTTATCGCCATATTGATAATTTCCTTTTCTGTTTTGTCTTTGTGAATGTGAAGAAACTCTCTCATTCTATCAAAAACGATCACAGTATCATTGTTTGAATATCCAATGATTGTTAACAAAGCTGCGATGAAAGCCTGATCAACTTCAAGTGAGAAAGGTAAAATACCATGTAGAAGTGAAAAGACACCCAATACGAATAGCGAGTCATGGAACAATGCCGCAATGGC
Source organism: Saprospiraceae bacterium (assembly GCA_016787375.1). Taxonomy (GTDB): domain Bacteria; phylum Bacteroidota; class Bacteroidia; order Chitinophagales; family Saprospiraceae; genus JAEUUM01. Next base: position 1,602 of record JAEUUM010000006.1, on the reverse strand, counting down.
TCCCATTGAATATTGCCATCTGCTGAATCTGAACAGGATATATAAGAATATAAGTAAAAGAGCAAAAAATGCAGCTTTAAATGATGACCGGCTAATGTCGTCAGCTACTGTTGCACCTACTTTACTGGAACTTATAATTTTTGTTCCACTGAAATCTGTACTTTTGAATTGTTCGAGTGTGAAACTACTTCCGCCTATTTTACTTATACCATTGTATAATTTTTCTACCACTTTTTCATCGACTCCTTCACCACCTTTATCAATCATGTAACTTGTTGTAATGTTAAATGTGTTTGCAACATCCACTTGTTTTACAACAGGTACCGCTCCTTCGAACGCGGTAGTCAAGTTTTTCCTCAAATCATCAATATTAACTTTAGTATTCTTATCAAATGAGACGTTGTAAGAATAACCTCCTTTAAAATCTACTCCTAACTCAAAACCACGGCTAAAATATGAAATTATTCCAATCAGTATAAATCCACAAGATATTGCATAAGTGACTTTTCTCATGCCTACCCAGTCAATATGTATGTTTGTAAGAGCATTTTTAGTAGCAGGTATCCAGAATTTTACATCCATCCCTCTTTTCACCATCCAATCGATTAAAAATCTTGTAATTAAAATGGCTGTAATCATTGAGAATAGAATACCAATGATTAGCACCACCGCAAAACCTTTGATTGGGCCAAGTCCAAAATACGCCATTACCATTGAAGACAATAATGTTGTCACGTTCGCATCTATGACGGCAGAAAGTGAATGTTTAAATCCTTCTTGTATTGAGTGAACGATTGTTTTCCCCATTCTGAGTTCTTCCCTGATTCGCTCATAAATTACAACATTAATATCTACTGCGATACCCATTGTTAACACCAATCCGGCAATACCCGGGAGTGTAAGTACGGTTCCAAAGTTCGATAGAGCACCTATGATAAATACTAAGTTAGCTAAAAGTGCTATAATGGAAACAATACCACCAGTACTGTAATAAAGCGCCATGAAAGCCATTACGGTTAACAAACCAATCAAAATTGATTTCAGTGATTTACCAATATTATCGGCACCGAGCGAAGGACCAACCAATGATTCCTGAATGATCTTAGTTTTCGCCGGAAGTTTACCAATTTGAAGAATATTTGCCAAATCTTTTCCATCCTGTATGCTAAAATCACCGGTAATCTGTGAATCACCAGTCAGAATTGCATTCTGAACCCTTGGTGCAGAAACTACTTCGTCATCAAGTACGATTGCAATTTCTCTATTGCCACCTTGCGCAGCTTTGGTTGTCATATCGCCCCATATCTTTGCACCACGGCCATCCATTTTAAGAGATACAGCCACTGCTCCCGATCTTGAATCTGGGTTAGCACTTGCATCTGTTACATGATCACCCTCCAAAGGAGCCTTCTCTCCTTTATCTTTCTTTATGGCGTAAAGCTCGTATGTTTTAGTGTATTTTTTTGTAGTGTTATCTTTTGTTGGTTTTGCTGACCATCTGAATTCCAAATCAGCCGGAAATAATGTTTTTATCTCTGGTCTGTTTAAATAAGACAAAACAAGGTCTTTCTTGTTTTTATCAGCAAACCCTAATACAGATGG
>JAEUUM010000613.1 GCA_016787375.1 Saprospiraceae bacterium | reverse complement strand
GTCAGCGATTAATTCCAGTCTGTTTACATCGTTTTTTAATTCATTAATGACTTCTGAACCCTGCGGATTGGTCTTTACCAAATCATCCAAATGTTCTATCCAGGCCATTATTGCGGAAATTGGCGTACCAAGTTGGTGCGCTGTTTCTTTTGCCATTCCTATCCAAACTTGATTTTGTTCTGATTTTTTAGCAGAACTAAATGCCATATATCCAATAAAGACAAAAACCAAAATCAAAAACACCTGAATTATTGGAAAGTATGTCAATAACTTAAGCAGCTGAGTATGCTCGTAGTAGATGTATCTTGCATAACCTTCACCCTCTATTGGATCTCTGCCCGAGGCTTTAATTTCTGCGAGTTTCCGCTCCAGAAAAACCATATTGGTGTCTTTTGAGGTTCCCCAGTTTGCCCCTCCGTAAATTAAACCTGCCTCATCAACAAATATAATTGGAATGTTTTTTAGAATATCAGAGTTGATCAAGTCCGTTTCAAGGCTAATATCCTTATTTAAATTTTTTGGGTCATTTAAAGATTCCTGAACTTTTTTATACAACTCAACCTTACTTTTTTCGCCATCTGCCAGCTGTTGGGAGATGTAAATGGTATAGACCATTGAAATTGCAACAATTGTTATCCCTGCTAATGCCAGATATACTTTCCATCTCGACTTTCTTTGATAAATGTCCATGTTTAATTTTTGGATTGATTACTTAAGAAAGTTTTGGTTCTTAACCTTGCATTTTCTTGAATGTCGTAATAAAACAAATTATAATCACCCGGATGATAATTTTTAGATGTGATAAAAATCGAACCCAAAAATTTAGGTTTGTTGGTAAGTACAACTCCTTTATAAATTTGGGCTGATTGAGAATGAGGTTTGAGTTTGTTGAAATCCAAAAGAATGGAGCCTTTGTGCAAAGATTTATCCACGGTTCCCAAGCCGGTAGTCCAAGATATCGGATTTACAACTGCAATATTCTCGTTTACATTTTTGATTTTCGGTTCAAACCCCACTTTGTAGGTACGCCAACTGCACAGGCATCCGGTTTCTTCGGGTGATTCGCAAGGCTTGATGGTGTTGAATGAATTTTTAAAGACAGGAAGACCAACTAAATATGTAACAACAAGACGTTTTTGAAGGGGCGTGTTGTCAACCAACTCTTTAATTAGGCGTTCGGCATGCGTAGTACCTTGGCTATGAGAAGCGATGATGAAAGGTCTGTTGTGGTTAAAATGTTCAAGATAATACAAAAATGCATTTTTGACATCACTGTAGGCAAGATCAAATGCTTGTTTTGCTGATACTTTGTCTTTAGTAAAATATGCTCTCAAATGCGCCTGTCTATATCTGGGAGCATACACAGCACCAACCAAATTGAACACGCTGGCTTGAAATTTTAAAGCACTTTCATCAGTTTTTTTATTGATTTTCTGGTCTGAAATGGGTGCATTCCATCTTTTATCTCGTTTGGTAAACGAGGTTGGGTACAAATAGAATATGTCAACGTCAAAGGGTTCAACATTACGAAGGAGGTCTTTGGGAATATTATCTGAATTGTTCTTTTTGCCAGGCAAAGCTGCCCAATTATCACTGTTAGAGTAATCGATTTGTGTATGATCTACTACATAAGGTATAGATCTTTTAAGGCTTGAACATGACGTTAAAAAAATAAATGTGCTGAGCATCAAACTACACTCAATCAAACGCAGTTTTCTAGCAAACTTCATCAACTTATTTTTTTGGCTCACTGCTGTGAATATAAATATGCTAGAAAGAAACGCTCATACCATGATTGTTGTTGTTCGAGCCTAATTTTATTTCTTTTGCTTTATCTCCATTTCTTTTAAAGCTGTTTTTTTGACAGCTTTTGCAACTTCCTGCGCAACTTCAAGACTCAAACAAGGTGGAATAACACAATCCCTTTGAGGGTTTTTAACGCACTTTGCAATGGCGTGTGCTGCTGCCAGTTTCATGCCAGGAGAAATTACTTTGGCCTTAGCATCCAATGCACCTCTAAATACACCTGGAAAACCTAGTACATTATTAACTTGGTTTGGGAGGTCACTGCGTCCTGTACCCACAACTGCTGCCCCTCCCAAATAGGCCTCTGCCGGCATGATTTCAGGAACAGGATTTGCAAGAGCGAATATTATCGCATCTTTATTCATTTTTTTAATATCATTGGCAGTAAGCAAATTGGCAACACTGACACCAATAAAAACATCTGCTCCCACCAAAGCATCTTTTACTGACCCTACTTTATTGTGCGGATTTGAGAATGTTAACAACTCCAATTTGGATTCATTCAGATCATTTCTACCCTTGTGAATTACCCCTCTGGAATCACACAACAATATTTCTTTAACTGATGTACATTGGTTGCCCGGGAAATTTATGCATCTCAACATTTTGGCTATAGCTACACCAGCGGCACCGGCACCATTAACCACCACAACCAAATCCTCAAATCGTTTATTTACTACCTTACAAGCATTTATAAGCCCTGCCATCACGACTATAGCAGTACCGTGCTGATCATCATGAAATACCGGAATTCCTAAATCTTGCAGTCTTTCTTCAATTTCAAAGCTTTTGGGCGCGGCAATATCTTCAAGATTAATGCCCCCAAAAACCGGAGCAATTAGCCTCACAGTCCTGATTATTTCTTCTGTGTCCTCAGTATCAAGACAAATCGGAAAACCGTTTATTCCGGCAAATTTTTTAAACAACATGGCTTTTCCTTCCATTACAGGTATTGCAGCGTATGGGCCTATGTTTCCCAAGCCTAAAACAGCACTTCCATCTGACACAATAGCAACAGTGTTGGATTTTAGTGTGTAGTCCCAAACTTTTTCTTGATTTTTAGCTATTTTAATGCAGGGTTCCGCAACGCCCGGAGAATAAACGAGCGAAAGATCATTAGTTGTTTGTACGTCAATTTTTGATATTACCTCAATTTTACCCTGATACTTCTTGTGAAGCTTTAGAGACTCTTTAAAAAAATCCATTCAATTGTTTATTGGTTAGAAAACACTTAAAATTCAAAGCTACGGGCTTTTTAGAGAGATTCAAAATTTTAAAACACTAAAGAACAATTTTAGATTTTTTTTAAAATTTCATACTCTAAGGAAGCTGTCTAAATCTGCTGAAAAACGTTATTTGTATATCTTTGTTTCAAGGCCTTCACCTTCTTTGATGCATCCTCTGTACATGCCCTCAGAATTAAAAACCAGTGCTACATCACCCATTTTATTTACTCCTATTAATCCACCTTCTCCACCCAACCTCACTTGTTTGTCAAGAATTACAACTTCACATGCTTCTTTTAGAGACAATCCTTTATATTCCATGAGGCATGAAACATCGTATGCTACTACACCTCTAATAAAGTATTCACCATGACCGGTACACGATATAGCACAGGTGTTGTTGTTTGCATAGGTTCCAGCACCTATTATTGGGCTATCGCCAATACGATTAAATTTTTTGTTCGTCATGCCTCCGGTTGATGTGCCGGCAGCCAGGTTCCCATTTCTGTCTTTGGCGACAGCACCAACTGTTCCGAATTTTTTTTCATTTAATCCATTGTGGTCCAGAAGTATTTGATCTTCATTCAATGCCTGAAGCCATTGTTCTTTTCTGAAAAGGGTATTGAAATATTCATCAGGTTCAAAATTCAGGCCATTGTCTCTGGCAAATGTCTCTGCACCTTCACCACAAAGAAACACATGTTCGGATTTTTCTAAAATAGTTTTGGCAAGCAGAATCGGGTTTTTTATGTTTTTTAACATACTCACAGCTCCGGCTTCGAGTAGTGATCCTTCCATTATCGAAGCATCCATTTCATGCTTACCTTCATTGGTATATACCGATCCCAAACCTGCATTGAAAAGTGGACAGTTTTCAAGTGAAACAATCGAGGCCGTTACAGCATCAAGGGCACTACCACCCTTTGCTAATATATTTTCACCTGCAATCAATGATTCGCGAAGTGCCAGATGATATGCTTGTTCTTTTTCAGGGGTCATGCTGGATCTTAAAATAGTTCCGGCACCTCCATGAATTGCCAATGAGTAATTCATTATACTTAATATTTTATTGAGAAAGGATTGCAAAATTAATCATCCGGTAATGAAAGCTAAAATTAA
>JAEUUM010000612.1 GCA_016787375.1 Saprospiraceae bacterium | reverse complement strand
ATAAACTCTTCTAGTAGTTGTAAAGAAATTTCTTGAGGAAATACTTTATCTAGTTGAAACACAAATCTTATCTATGAAAAAAAATTGTTTTGGTAGTTTATCCTACTTTAGTTGTGTTTAAATTTTTAGATAACTGACAATTGAAAAGAATCAGATAAAGGTATAAGAATTCAAATACTATTCTCAACGATTTATTTGATTAATAAATATAATAAAAAAAGCAGGCCAGATATTACTCTGACCTGCTTTTAAATTATGGAAAAAATTATTTGTTTATTTTCCTCCCAATTTAGGTTTGCCTTGTCCAACTGTGTTAGCAGCCTTTTCAGCCTCCTTAGTATCTTTAGGGGCAGTTTCTCCTAATTTTGGTTTTCCCTGTCCAACTGTAGTTCCGTTTGATGAGGCACTTCCAAGTTTAGGTTTACCTTGACCAACTGTTTCTGGTTTTTTAACTGCAGGCTTAGTAACCACTGGTTTTTTTACCGCTGCTTTTTTGCCTGTAGTTTTAGTCATTGATTTCGTTGCTGCAGCGGCTGCAGCAGCAATCAATGAATCTGCCTTGGGTTTAGCCATAGCCATAGCAGCTGCTTTACATTCGGCATCTTTTTCAGCTTTGAAAGCTTCAACTTTCTCATTTACCATTTGTGTTATTGAATCGTTTTGTTGCTTTTGTTCTTCACTCATTGGTTCATCACTTGAAGTCAATGTAAAAAAGCCCAACACTGCAAACGCTATAACACCTAAAATTCCTAATTTCTTCATTTTAATCTTTTTTAATTCTGTTAACAATTAATTATTGTGCCGGAGCTGTTTGTGCAGCTTGTGCTTCTGCTACCAATTGGTCCACTGCAGCTTGCACTAGCTGAGGAGTTTGAGCAACACAAAGTTTGTCTAATTCAGGTCCAAGAACTTCTTTTTCTTTGGCTACCTTTTCATCCACCATTTTTGTTACTTCTTCCGGAGACATTAACTTAGGTTTGCTTTTGCACGCAGTCACTGACAACGCTAAAAGAGCAATGCCTGCGAAAACCAAGGATTTAAATTTCATTTCTATCAATTTTAGTTATTAAATAATTATTTATAATAATATGCAAAGTTACTTTAGTTATTCAAAACAAAAAAACTATCTCAAAAAAGAAATGTAACATCATACAGAATTCGGTTTACACTTGAACTTAAATTCTAATGATATGATGCTTAAAACAAATTGTAAGCTGGTTTATTGTTCCGTTTTTTTGAAAAAAATAATTTCATCATACATTCCATTCAATGTTCTCAATTTTGACGGAAAAATCTTCTTTGGTAACTGGATGAACAAAAGATAATCCTACACATTTTAAAGCGATGTTTTCATCCATGCATTTTGTTTTTGATCCATATTTTAGATCACCAACGATAGGACATTTTATGAAACTTAACTGTGCTCTAAGTTGATGTGAACGCCCTGTGACAGGTTCAAGTTCTACTTTTAAATATTTTTTAAAGCTTCCAGTTATCTTGTAATTGGTTACTGCTTGCTTCCATTGACCATCAATCTGGGTCAAGCTTAGATCAACTTTGTTTGATTTAGGGTTTTTAAGCAACCAGTGAAAAAGTGTTCCGCTGCCGGAGGATGGTTCATTTTGAATTAAAGCTACATATTCCTTTTTGACAGATTTAGTTGCAAAAAGTTTATTCAGACGCTCTAGGGCCTTAGATGTTCGCGCAAAGACCATCAATCCACCTACAGGTCTGTCTAAGCGGTGGACAGTCCCTAAAAATACATCACCCGGCTTATGGTATTTTTTCTTGATGTAGTCTTTCAGCCAATCACCTATGGTTAAATCATTTGTTTTGTCCCCATGAACAAGCCAGCCATGCGGTTTGTTAACCACAATCAAATGATTATCCTCATAAATAATTGTTGGAGTGCCTTGTTGCATTAATTTAGATCTGAATAAAATAACTTAAACAAAAAATGATATAAATTAAGTTATTGACGAATTTCTTTTGATATTATCACAAATATACGATTTACTTTTGCCATATAATTCAAATTAAGAATCTTGAAAATTTCAAACGGTGTCAAGCATATG
>JAEUUM010000602.1 GCA_016787375.1 Saprospiraceae bacterium | reverse complement strand
CATCGTTGCAGGATGTTCAGCAAGTGATTCAGTACTTCCCAAACTAACTGCTAGTTTTATTAGTTTTAAGTGGTTAAGAAATGAGAAAGCTTCTTCCTCTCCTCCCCTTACATCGAATGAAAGCATAGCCCCAGGAGATAAACATTGATTCTTAAAAACTTGATATTCCAAATCATCTTCGGAGATCAATCCTAGAAAATATACTCTTTCTACTTTTGGATGTGACTGTAAAAATTTCGCAACTTCCATGGCATTTGTAGCTTGTTGATCCATTCTTACTTTGAGCGTTTCTAAGCTTCTTAGCAACAACCAGCCTGTCCATGGGCCACACATATTACCTAAAAAAGTTCTCAACGTTTTTACCCTTGACATAACCTCTCTATTGCCTAAAACTGCGCCGGCAATTACATCGCTATGGCCACCAATATATTTCGTTGCGGAGTAAAGAACAAAATCCGCTCCATGCTTCAAAGGGTGCTGCCACAATGGTCCCATATAGGTATTATCTACAGCCAAATAAACCGGTTTATCAGCAGTTTGAAATACATCTGCAACATTTTTACAATCTCTGATATCTATCAAAGCATTGGTAGGATTTGCCGGGGTTTCGATATAAATCATAGCCAATTTATCTGAATATGCTGACTCCTTTATTATGTCGACCAATTTGTCCTTTTCCTCCCCTGGTTTGAATCCTAATGTATGAATTCCCAATTTTGGTAAAAAATGTTGGATAAAATGATCTGTACCACCATACAACGGGGTGCTGTAAACCAAGAGATCGCCCGGTTTAAGAAACTCCAATAATACCGTTGTAATTGCTGACATTCCACTTTCAAAAACAGCACAATCTTCAGCGCTGTCCCAAAGACAAAGACGATTTTCTAGAATCTCAAGATCCGGATTATTGATTCTGCTGTAAATAAGCCCGAGCTCTTCGTTGGGCATTTTTTCACGTATACCATATGCTATTTCAAAAAAAGCCTTGCCCTCCTCAGCTGTTTTAAAAACGAAAGTAGATGTTTGAAATATTGGACATTTAATTGCCCCTTCAGATAGTTCCGGTTTGTATCCATAACTCATCATCAAACTCTCTGGTTGCATGTTTTGCTTCATTATACTAATATTTGTGTAGCAACGAACCCACTTGTTTGGGCTAATCGTACTTGGTTTAAAGTTTATTTTAACTTATTATCACATGATATTTCAACAAAAGTAATCAAAATAGAAATATGCATCCATATAACTCAAAAGAGAGAAAGACACTTCATCAAAATTACTGTTTTCTGTCAGAAGCCAAAAGGAGACAAAAAAAATGGGTCCTTTAAGTAAGTTGTATCGGTCAGTGTACCCAGAAACGCTATTAAATCACTTGTTTCTTCTCTTGTCAGACTAAAAGTGCGTATTCTTTTATCCTTTGGTGAATTTAAATAACCACCTTGACCATATATTCGAATCAAATCTTTCAACTCTTTTATGCTACCATCATGGAGATATGGCGCAGTAATGACAACATTTCTAAGAGACGGAACACGAAATCTCCCAATATCCTTATTTTCTTTTGAAATATTGGCTAAGCCTCTATCCTCATCAAAGAGCGTATTTACATTTGATTTATCAATTTTAAAAAAGCCATTTGCAATGAACAATGAGGAGTTGGTCTGTTTGGGTTTATTAAAATTAACACCTCCATGACAACCAGAACAACCCAATGAATCTGAATTAAACAACTTCATGCCATTTAATTCTTGATTTGAAAAAACTGAATTATTATTTGACTTAATAAAATAATCATACTTCGAATTATAAGAATTCAAAGCCCTGCAGTATTCTGCAATCGAATGAATTATTGTTTGCCAATCAAGATGTTGAATATTCTGGTCATGATTTACAAATAATTTTTGGTAATTTCCATCCTTTTTAATTCGAGACAGAACCTCCTTCTCATAACCTTTTAAGCCAAGTTCAACTACTTTGTTGTTAAACAACGGCAATAAAACCTGTTTTTCAATAAGTGTTATGGTTGAATCAGCAGAAGTATAATAATTATAGTCTGCAATATTTAGTAAGGAGCTTGAATTTCGTTGGTGTAAATCAGCAGTAGCTCCGAGTGATTTGCGATAACCATCAGTAAATGACATTTTTGGATCATGACAACTGGAACAAGATTTTGTCGAATTGAAGGATAATTGCCTATCAAAAAACAGTAAGTGACCAAACTCTTTGTAAAAAGAACCATCTTTTGATTTACTTACAGTGACAGGGTCAAACCCTCCTTGAGAACAAGCCCAAATTAGAACCATAAATGCGATGACAAACAAACTTTTCAACATGATATTACGTTAATACAGTGGCGGAGACTGTTATGTTGCGTAGTTAGCTAAATTTTGTATTTTATTCAATAAATGTTATGAAATTAAAATTATCACTCATTTTATTTATAATCTTGCCATTAATAATCACAGCACAAATTACTCCGGAATTAAAAAAATCACCTAAACCATATACTTCAGAAATCGGGCTTAAAAAGCCTGATAAAGATATCCCTTTGTTAAAAGAAAGACTAAAAAAAATAAAATCGGTAAATCTATCCAGTCCAGTTTTATTGCTTGATAATGCTTCAGATATCCAAAAATTGGCGATGGAAGGATGCCTGAAGAATGCCGATTTTACAAAGTTTGTCAAGAATGATAAGAATGAAATATTACTTAATGAAATATTTGGTGTCTACCCGATAAGGCCTGGAGACATTGCTACACTTCCTACTGGCCCCAATGCAGAAATATTCAGAGTTGAAATGTACAATTTTGCCTTGAATTTAGCGACAATCGGAATAATTGATGTAAAAAAAGACAGCATCCTGCAAATTTATTATCTCAGTGATACTCAACCAGACATACCCAAAACATTGGTTGACCTTGCTCTGCAAATAGCAACACATTCTCCGGAGATTATTCAGGCACTTGGCTACAAACCTGATCAAAGCGAAGCTTTGATGTCCAGTACGAAAACATCTTTGAACAAAACCAGATGCGAACGTAGTTTGCATGTATGCGTCGCACCAACTTTTATTAAAGACGATAAAGCTCTCTGGGCTATTGTCGATCTTACTGATCTGAAAATAGCCGGCATCCGGTGGACAAATGTAGGAACTACCGGACCTTCGCTGGTTACAGAAAGAAAAGTACAGGATGAATTTATAAATGAAAATTTTTGCCAAAGCGAAAACACATGCGAAAAAAATGGTTGGAAACTCAATTATCACCTTACAACGAGTGATGGTCTGGAGATAACGAATGTATTTTTTAAAAACACCCCAATTCTGAATAGTGTTAAACTTGTAGATTGGCATGTAAGTTACTCAAGTACTGAAGGGTTTGGCTATAGTGACGCCATAGGGTGTCCCTTGTTCTCGCAGGCAACAGTCTTCCCAAATTCAGCACCTACCATTTCAGAACTAAAAAATGAGGCTGGTCAAATTTTAGGATTTACGCTGGAACAAACCTATTTCAACCCCGGATGGCCAAAACCCTGTAATTATAATTATGTGCAAAGGTATGAATTTTATCTTGATGGTAGCTTTAGGGTCAGTGCTGCCAGCATTGGCAGAGGTTGCGGAAATGATGGGATGTACAGACCAGTATTTAGGATAGCATTTCATGAAACAAATCAAATCAGCGAATGGAATAACCAAAAATGGGAACCATGGCTAACTGAAAAATGGAATCTACAAAACGATTTAACCAATTACTACCAAAATGCTTATCAATTCAAAATTGATACCAAATACAACAGTTATTATATGGAACCTTCACATGGTCAATTTGGAGATGGAGGTAGAGGTGATTTTGCTTATACCTATTTGACAAAATTCAAAAAAGGTGAAGGAGATGTAAATCTAATTACAATCGGTCCATGTTGTAACAATGATTACAGACAAGGTCCTGAAAAATTTATGGAATCTGAATCTATTGAAGGCAATGACTTTGTCATTTGGTATGTGCCTCAAATGAAAAATGATGATCGTGTAGGCAATGAATATTGTTGGGCTGAATCGGTTTTAGAAAATGGAGTTTATACAGCTAAAGTGTATCCATGTTTTGCAGGGCCTAAATTTGTACGAATAGAAAAGTAGAAAATGAAAGTAATCATTACTTGTTGTTTAATTCTTTGGGTTACAATTTCCACATACGGTCAAATTGTTCCACTCAATAAATGCATTAAGTATCCGGCATTGATTCAGAAAAATAATTTTTCTTTGGCAAACTCAGCTTTTAGCACAAGTGAAACAAGAAAAAAAGGCTTATTTTTAATCGAAATCGATCAAAACAAACAAAAGACATCTAAATTCTACCAACACCCCACCTGGACAAAAGCAGGTTATTTGGGGGCCATGATTTTTGATAATTCAGGCAATTTATATACCTACTCTACACCACATGTAAACTTAATTGACAATCCACCACAAAATGCCAATATCATTTACAAAGTTGATGGTGAAACCGGTCAAATGAATATTTGGAAAAAGCTTTTTACCCCTTCTTTTTTGCCGGACGAAAATGTTTTTGGAATCATGGGAATGAGTTACTCTTGTCCATCAAACTCTATTTATGTATCAACTGTTATCGGCAGCACACAAGATAAAGAACTTGGTAAAATTTACCAGATTGATGTATCTACAGGATTTATCCTTGATTCTTTGACAAATTTTGATGGATTTGGATTGAGCGTACTTAATATCAATCAAAAAAACTACTTGTTATGTGGTAATGCAAGAAATAGCACACTCTACTATGTCGAATTAAATCAAGTTGGGGGGTTCCAACATGTGCCAAAACCACTTTTCAGTATTGAAGGTATGGGACCACGAGGTGATGATAGAATTAAAAAGATTAGTTACAAAGAAAAAGAAGACGCACTTTTTATTACCGGTTATGAATTCTTCTTCAACCTTTCAGCGACACTAGAAAAACAGGAGAACGTTTACGCATTCAGACTTGACAAAATCTCAAATAGATGGATTAGGATAAAATAAATACTATCTAATCAGGGTCAAATTGCCTTTTTTAAAATATTGTTGCCCATCAGCACACAAAAATTCTACCTGGTATCCATAAACATCCTGTGCGGATACTTTACCTTGAAAATTCCCATCCCAGCCTTCATTTTTATCTTCTGTATAAAATACTAATTGCCCCCATCTGTTGTAAATACTTAATTTGATTTCAGTGATAAACTCTCCTCTCACATAGAACTTATCATTCTTGCCATCACCATTTGGTGAAAATGCATTTGGGATAAAATGAAATGGTTCTTCGCAAATTGGGTTAATTACGACAATATTCAAACTAGCCTCATTGCGACAACCATCCTGGTTAACAATATTTAATGTATAGGTCGTATTGGCCGTAGGAGTAGCAATTGGGTTAAAAATATTTGCTGCAGAGAGCGTATTTGAGGGAAACCATGAGTAAATGTAGTTATTATCAAAAGTTGAAGTTAACTGGGAGGAATTACCCAGCGTGATGGTATCGGGACTGGCGGATACAACTAGAGGTGGCATGTATTCAAAGACTTCCACCGGCAAAGATTTTGTAATTGAGCAACCAAATTGATTAGTACAAGTAAGCATTAAATCAAAACTCGACGAAGCCGTTACGACCGTATTTCCGGTTGCGGGATCAATAAAAACAAGATTGGATGGGTCAAATATACAAGTAAGGCTATCACCAGCAATTAAATTTATATAACTAACAATGGCCGTATCTCCTGCACATAATATTACAGGGTTTGGTAAAATATCCGGCAGCAAATTTTTAATCTCTACTTTGAAAGTATCAGCACAACCGGATGTACCAACGATAATTCCATAATAATCCTCATATCGTCCAGGAGTGACCTCCAAAGTACTTGCTGTTGCTAATTCATTTTTGAAATCATTTGAAGCATACCAAGTAACAGTATTTGAGAAATCAGTATTTACATACAAAGTTGTAGTTGAACTGCAAATTATAGAGTCATAGTCTAAAGTATATTGAGGAGACTGTAAGACGTTTACATTAACCTTAAAACTTGAAGAGCAGGTAAATGTATCAATCGGTAAAGTCATCAGGTTTGCAATCAAAACAGTATTGACATCTAAAGTAACGATTGGAGATGAAATGTTTGGATTTGAAAAAAAAGACGCTGGTTCCCAGTTAAAGATCAAACCACTTAATGTATCATAATCAAGCTGAATTGATTTACCAGAACAAATGCTTAATGTGTCGTCTGGAATTTTTGGAATAAAACTTGCGAATATTTCCTTTGACAAGGTGTCAATGCAACCGTTATTTTGGTCAATAATCAGACTAAACTTAAAACTCGGGTCAGTTTTCTTGAAAACTATTGCAAAAGAATCAGCAGTTATCAATCCGTTTGATGAAGTACTCCAGTATGCATTGTGTATCAAAGGGTTATATCCAAGTGAGGTATTTTTAAGTTCAAGAATCAAACTGTCCTGGCAAGTTGGGACATTCAATTTATAACTCAGCGACAAATTACCTTGAGCTACATTTATGAAACTGATTAAGGTATCAAGACATATTATGCCGGGTATCCATGATTTAACCTGATAGTTTCCCGGACCAATAAAGTTAACAAAAAATGGTGTCGCATTATAAAAAACAATTGAATCTCCTGTATCTACTGACCAGTTATAATATTTGGCATTAACACCAGTTCCTTCAAAGTAAACCTTATTTCCGGCACATTGGTTATATGTAACAAAAGAAGACGGTAACGTGTCAACAACAAAAATATTGAAAGAATCACTAAGCAGACAACCATAATTATTATAGAGCTTGTAATAGTAGTAGTGATCGCCTATATCGGCAGGTTTAGCTTCTGCACTAAAATTATTCGTAATTAAATCAATATCAGGAGTCCAGTCAATGAATATTTGTTGTCCTGACTGAATCAAAACTTCTGTGTTTACAGAATCACCGGGACATATGATACGATCAACCGGATTCTGATAAAAAATACCTTGGCCGAATAAATAAACTGAATCAATTATTTCGCATCCAAATTCATCGATTGCCTTTACATACAAAGTTTTATTACCGCTTAGATTTTTAATTGTTATGTCAATTGTGCTATCCAGAATGCTAGAAAAATCATTTAAAAAGCTAAAATATACCTTTGCCAACTCAACATTTGGTTTAACTCCGATTTTGATTTCCTTCTCACAAGTAATATTTGTGTCCGGCAAATCAAGTAATATCTTTGGGGCAACATTCACCCAAAGATCTCTTGAAATATTGCACACACTTCCTTTGTCTTTTATTTTAAGTGTATACTGTTTATTAACAGGAGTGCTGCAAATAGGACTTGAAATTGTGCTGTCTGACAAGTATTGGCCCGGCAGCCATGTATATGTATAAGTTGAATCATTCGGCACTAATATTTGCAGATCTTGATTAAAACACTTGGTTAAAGTATCTGTAGGAAATTGAAATTTGATAAGTTTGGGAAACACTATGCTCCGTTTTTTACTTTTTACGCAACCAAATTCATTCTCTATAATCAATGTTATTTCCCAAATACCGAGAGTATCACCGACAAATACCGGGTTTTTCAAAGTAGAACTATCCTTTAACACCCCTCCTATTCTCAAATAATATTTCCACGAAACTATCTTGCTAAGCGTATCTATTGATGCGTCAGTTATTGCAACTACCATTGAATCGGTGCATGTCAGCAATTTGATTTTATAATCCGGAATCAAAGAATTTTTATAAACTTTGATTGTTTTGGAAATGGTATCTCTGCAAGTTTCACTCGCTTGAGCAATAAGGGAAATAGTATAGGTTCCTGTATCAGGATAAGTATAACTTGGGTTGAAAATAGAAGACATGTCGGTGTTGGTAGTTGGGTCACCAAAGTCCCAATAAAACTTATTCGCATTTTGGCTTAGGTTGGAAAAATTCACAACCAATCCATCACAATTGACATCAGGCACAAAGAAAGAGGAGGCTGTTACTCCACAAAGCCCTACATTATACTGAAAGTCCCTTGTTGTTGTTGAAATTTGCTTCCCATCTCTGTATTCCTCAATACAAATACCCACAACAAATTGCCCTATTGTACTTGGAACACCTGTAAGTAAACCTGTTTTGCTGTTTATCATCAATGGCACACCACCCATCAAATTGTTAAGATTGTAAGGTGGATCGTTCCAAACTACTTTATCATAGGGTGGCGGACTCGGAGGCTGTGGTTGTGGTATATCCTGAAGACCGTTAGTGGGCACACAGAGTTTGTATACTATAGAATCTCCATCTGGATCAAAAGCAGAATGGTCAAAAATGATGGGTTCATTGGCACAAATATAAATTGGAGGCCAATACTTAAATTTTGCACTTGAATTACACTCCAACAGTGCTTTCTCTGATATCTGAATTATGAATGAAGCACCTGTTTCGTCAGGTTTAACAATATTGGCAATCGTTTTATTTCGACAACATCTCTGATAGACAAGAGTATACCCACCTAATATTGGTTTTAACTCTACTGTATCGCGATAAACAGATGTATGCACACAAACATTTGGGGGAATGACTTTACAATCACCTATCAGGGTTTGTTTTATGGTATCATCTTTCATATAAGGAATCCTTATATCGTAGATAAGCTCATTTTTATAATTAAACACGCCAATAGAGACGGTGTCATCAAAGGGTGGAACTCCATTATAACAGTCCCTAAAAACCGTAAGCGAGACTTCATATTGATTATTGCCAAGGCAAGAATAAGTTATTTCACCTCCTATAATGTGAGTTGCATGTACTGTAAGGTTTAAACCCAACATTAAAAATCCAATCAATAACAATTGCCTCATGTCAATTTTCCACAATTTTATATAAACTCCATATTTAAGTAGATGCAACAAGCACAAGGTTCGTTGACAACAACTCTTAAAAATAGTAATAATTGGCTATAAAACAAAAATGCCCGGGTAAATTTCCCGGGCATTTTAAAATTCTCTGAATTTATTTATCGTAAAATGGAGACATTACCCTTTTGTGTATAGGTCTGTCCATCAAAACATTTAGCTTTTAAGTGATAACCAAAAACATCCGGTCCTAGTTTTTCACCTTTAAATGTTCCATCCCACCCTAGTTTTGGATCTTTTGAACTAAAAACTTCTTGTCCCCATCTGTTATAGACTATGAAATCCATTTCTTCAATGATGGTTTCACCACGAACATACAAAACATCATTTTTACCATCTCCATTTGGAGAAAAAGCATTCGGGACAAAAATAAATGGATCTTCACAAGTAGGACACACCTTC
Source organism: Saprospiraceae bacterium (assembly GCA_016787375.1). Taxonomy (GTDB): domain Bacteria; phylum Bacteroidota; class Bacteroidia; order Chitinophagales; family Saprospiraceae; genus JAEUUM01. Next base: position 4,030 of record JAEUUM010000602.1, on the reverse strand, counting down.
GCTACTGATAATGCAGCTTGCCCCGAACAACCATTGTTATCTGTTACGGTGACTGTAAACAATGTCGATTCACTCAATTTTACACTAATTGGATTAAATATTGTGGCATCATTAAGTAAACTGGCAGGCGACCAAGAGAAAACAAAGTTTGAATTGTTTGTGGCTGTCAACTGAATATCAGTAGGTTCGCAAAACTGGGCCGGAGTGGCTTCTATGTCTATGAAAAGACTCTGATTCTTTGTAACCATGACTGTGTCTGTGTAAGTACAACCGAGCGGTGAAGTAAGAACAACAACAAACTTTTCACTTCCCGTAAGAGGAACGGATAAACCATTTCCGCTTCCAATGAAGGTTCCATCTAACTTAAACCAGTTAATAGAAGCTACATTCACCAAATTTTTGACATACAATGAAATAGCATTACTACATGTTAAGGTATCGTTCATAATCATCGCAAAAACCGAATCCTTGATAATTGTAACTTGCCTAAATACCATACAAGTGTCACCATTAGGCAATACATAGGATACTTTTACAGTGTAAAACGGCTCAACAAAAGGATAATAAGCAACCGGACTTGCCGCATTACAATCAGATAAGTTAACACAAGGTGTCCATTTATATGTGTATTTCAAATTTCCATTAGGATTTAATTGCACTGAATCCTGGAAACAACTAATCACTTCGGTTGGAAAATCAATTCTTATAAAATCAATTTGTATATCCTTACAAATGGTGTCCTTACATGCGCCATTGTCTACGTCAATGTATAGGCACACCTTGTATGTACCCGGATCGTTAAAGGTGTAGGTTGGGTTTTGAAGTGTACTAAATTCAACCCCATCTAAGGTCCATCTCCACTTATCAATGGTGCCGTATTTACTGAATGACTTATCTGTAAACTGCACAAATGCGTTCTGTTCACAATTTTTATAACTGTAATCAAAATCAGCATTCAAAGGAATTTCATCCAGCTCAACGAGCATATAAATTGAATCCCGACAGACATTTACATCAGTAGTGTACAAAAGGACAAGATAATTACCGGCTTGAGGATAAATAAAACTTGGATTCACTTCTATTGAAGTTGAATTAGCCGGGTCACCGAAGTTCCAATGGAAGTTTGAAACATTAGGTGTACTTGTATTCAAGAAATCAACTTTAAGTCCATCACATTCAACATCATAGGTGAAATTTACACCCAGAGTACTGTCACTCACAATCACATTTACTGTATCAAGCACAACGCATACACCGATTGAGTCTGTATACTCAACAGTGTACAATGTTGTAACGTCTGGACATGCTTTTGGATTTGAGGACATCGGATCGTCCAATCCACCGGGTGGAACCCATTTATACTCCCAACCTTTATCAGCTCCTGGATATATTTGAACACAATCACCTTGACAAATTTTAAATAAAGATGGAGATTGATTTTTAGGAATCACATTTGCCTGAATTGATTTTTTAACTTCGAATTTACATGAATCAGAAGTCGATGCCAATCCTGTGATGGTTACAAAACCTGGACCCGGAATGGTAAACATTGGTTTTTCGAGATTTGAAATCTGGGTACCATAAGGTGAAGTTAAAACCCACTCCCATGTTAGATTACCTGTTCCTGTCTGTGAATTGATAACTATGTTATCAATCAATATTTTAATATCCTTTGAACAGTCCGGAATTTTGATGTCAAAATCAAAACTATCTATACTCCTTAGCACTACAATCGTTACAGATTGGGCAATGTGGCATAAGTCAGTGGAATCCGAGTACACCATAGTATAAGTTGTCGTTTGAGCAGGTGCTGCAAGCGGATTAGGTACGGTACCATCAGGAGGAATCAATCCCGTAACAGGTAACCATGTGTACTTATATTCCGGAAAAAACTCTGGATTAAGGTAAACCGATTCGTATTTACAGATATCAATTGTGTCTGTCGACAAAGTATCTAATTTCAGAATATTGGCTTGAAAAGTTTTTGAAATGGTATCAACACATCCAAAAGCGGTTTCAGCAATTAATTCAACCAACACTGTTGAGCTACCACTTAAAGTGAATTTTGGATTCTTTTCAGTTGAGCTTATGGTTCCGCCCTGATGGGTTAGTTTCCAGTTCCATTTATTTACAACACTGGTTGGGTCATTAGATTGGTCCGACATTTGAATGGTGATTGAATCAAGACAATTAATGACTTGAAAATCAAAATCAGCATTCAGTGTATTGGATTTAAAATAAATTAACTGTCGCAGTGTATCGCTACAAATTGAACTTGGTTCTGCAACCAAAGTTACTTGATAAGTCCCAGTATCTGGTACAGTTAAACTTGGTTCTTTAAGAGTTGAGAATAATACGTCTGTACCTCCTCCTTTGTGAATATCTTTGTAAAACCATTTAAAATTCGTAGATAATGTACTATTATTTGTAAAACTTACAGTCTTGTTATCACAGTTATTATAAGCACTCGGAGACCAGATGGATTCAATTTGTGTACAAGTTACAACATTATATTGAAAGTCCCTTTTCACTATACTTATCAGCTTACCATTACGATATTCTTCTACCCTAACCCCTACTACAAATTGCCCAAGGGTGGAAGGAGTTCCGGTCATCATACCTGTATGTAAATCAACTTTTAAAGGATCAGGACCACCTAGTAAATTTGCATTAGAATAAGGAGATTGCCATACAATCGTATCGTACGGAGGAGGTGAAGGAGGTATTGGCTTGGGGTCCAGAATATATGTACCTCCTGTAAAAGGAGTGCATAATCTGTAAACCAAAGAGTCCCCGTCTATATCGAAGGCACTGTGATCAAAAACTATCTTCTTCCCGACACAAACAAAAATTGGAGGCCAATTTTTAAATTCAGGAGAGGTGTTACAATCCTTGAGTGCATCTTCGGTGATTTTTATAGTATAGGTAGCACCGTATTTTAATGGTTCAACACTGTTCACAATGGTTGCGTTTCTACAACATCTTTGATAAGCCAAAGTATAACCGCCAGCGATGAATGGCAAAGTAATAATCGTACTGTACTTATACCTTTCTACACACAAACTCGGTGGAACAAATAAGCATATATCCGAATTAAAGAGGGTATCCGTTTTTCCATCAAAACCTAGAGGAATGGTATCCAATAAGTTACCGGCATTATCGAAGATACCTAACCAAGCCGGATCATCATAAGGTGCTTGACCAAGATAACAATCTCGATAAACATCAAGTGATATAAAATATTGGTTATTGCCTAGACATTTGTAATGGAGCTCCCCCCCCACAATGTGGGTAGCTTGAGCCTTGTCTGAGTATATCAATAATCCTAAAAGTATCAAAATAAATTTGAAAATACTTTTCATCCCTTTTATCTTATTTACATTCAAAATTTCCATAGTGCTTTAATTATCATGAGATAATTTTGTTATTTCTTCATTTTACCATTTCTGGTAACATCGATGATCGCTGATCTTCTTTCAATACTTGCTTCCGGAGCATAAATTGAAGAACTTAGATCCTTGCGGCTATCACTTACACCTCTCTTAGCTTTTGTTTCACCAAAAGAAACTTGTCTAAGTTTGAGTTGACCAGATTTAATATAAGGCTTTAATATTCCTGACTGAAAGTGGTAAAAATGATTAATCATGCTGCTAACCCTTCGTGATCCCAACCTCTTGTTGTATTCAGTTGAAGCCAAAGGACTTGCGTAGCCTTGCACTTCCAAAGTTATTTTCTCCCCTGATTTGAGTATTTCAAGCAATATTTTTGAAAACAAATCAAGACTGTCTTTACCAGGTTTTAGCTTTTTATCAAAGAAATCGAATACCTTTTGCTCTATTTGGGCTCTGTCACCGGATTTGAACCTTGGCAGATACCTGTCCGCATAAAATTCTTTCTTAGGATAATATTGTTCGTAATTGTAAGCATAGTCTGATTTTGTCGTTTTGGACATTGACTTATAGTCCGGTCTGTCGTTTTCAAAATAAACAGTGAGTGGCAAGAAATCTTCCAAAGTCAATTTCTTCATGTA
>JAEUUM010000597.1 GCA_016787375.1 Saprospiraceae bacterium | reverse complement strand
GTGGTAAGTAATACATTTCATCCGAAGTTTTTTCACCCCATGTTACAGCTTTTGGTGGGTTATTAGGATTCAAAGGGTTTGAAGAAGTATTATCATAGGTACAGAAAGCATGAATCTTGGTACCCGGCTCAAATACCTGGTATTTTGGAAATAAATATGCTCCTTGCCATTTGAAATCCCAATCATCAATTTTTATCATACGTGTGGTATCGCCGTTGGGGTGAACTGCATATACTTCCCAATCTCTTCCAAGCAAATGGCAATGAGGCCATATTGCAAAAACACTCACTTTATACGGTACATTTAATACACCATGAAACCTTTTCTTTTTTTCTTTTGGAATCAAAAAAGGACCGTCAACCAAGTCATAAGGCAACATTATATAGTTGTAAACATAACGCTGAACCGGTTTTTTTGAAAAGAAGATGTTAAAAGAAGATGAATCTGTTTGTTCAATTGGTGAAGGTGCGTAATGGACTTGTACCAAAAAATCGGAATTTTTATACATTTTTTGAGCAACTCCATCCGGGAAAAACCTTGCTCTTTGGCCTGGTACATAGCCAGGATACTGGCTGTTATTTGCACCGTCTACTCCAAATCCTCCAAAATTGGTAAAACCATATTCAGGTGTTGATTCGTCAAGTGTTTTGGCTTGCCCTGTGGTGTCCCAAGACATCAAAGCATGGTGCACCGCCTTCAAATTGCCGGGTCGCATTTCAACTGCCGAAATATTTTTGTCTTCTGTTAAACCGGTTGGTAACACGAAAACCCTGTACTCATCAGTATTGGTATTTTTGATTGTATAGTGCTTAGCAAATGAAAGGACCAAATCTGGTTTCCCCAATTGCGATCCGGTTGGAAAATCTGGCATTTTGGCTTCTTTAAGAGGATCACCTTGTGGTGACCCACCGTCAACCCAATCAGCGATCAACTTAATTTCAGCATCAGTTAAGTAATTTTCACCTATGAAATGGCTATAATTAGCATCAGGTTTCCAAGGTGGCATATATCTAATCTCGGTTACATATTTGATGGTGGGTGCCCAATCAGAGACTTGCTGAAAATTGGTAAATGCCTGAGGGCCAATTTCTCCTGGTCTGTGGCATTTAGTACATTTGTTGTATATAATGGGAGAAATGTGTTCAGAAAAGTTGGGTGTTTGACTCCTTACTGTAACCGAAAGCAATGTTCCAATTACCAGGAAAAGTAGATTTTTCATTTTGGTTGGTATTAATTCTTCAAATTTATAAAACATCCCACAGCTTTTGTTTGTGAATACGCAATATTTTTATCTTTTAACCATCCGTTCAGTGCATCACGTAATTCTGAAGTGGTGGCGTTTTGCCTTCTTCTCCCGATTCTTTCATACAAATTATCAATTCTTCCACGATAAATCAATCTTTCATCATGATGTGACCAAACTGCTGCCTCAGGTGTTATGCTTACACCTGTTTTTTTAAGGACGGTTTTAAAGTGATCTGTTTTTAGCTTGAAATGAATATTGTATTTTTGAGCAAAATCCATTATGGTGCTATCATTTGACCAATTGTTTGGGAACAATCCGATAAAGCCAATACTTTTATCTTTAAATTCAACATTTAATTGATTTAGGGTGGCGGTGTAATTTTGACTAATGACACACTCCTCAGACAAAAACACATAAACCGTAAGGCTATCCTGAGCTAATGCCAAGCGAGCAGTAAAAATAAACCGTACTAATAAGAAAGTCAGTAGAATTAACTTCGTTTTAAGTTTCATGTGTATTGGACAATTTGAATCTTATTTGGTTTAATTCCTAATAATTTTAAACATTTTAGGGTTAGAAATTATTGTGTTCCTAAAATATACAAAAATGAAGGTATACAAACTTGAGAGAATTCAAAAAATCCCGGTATCATTGGATGAAGCTTGGCAGTTTTTTTCAAGACCAGAGAATCTGAGAAAAATTACTCCAAAAGAAATGGGTTTTGTTATCAAATCAGATGTAAAGGACATTGAAATGTTTAGCGGGATGCTGATAGTGTACACGGTGAAACCCGTTTTAGGTATACCCATGACCTGGGTTACTGAAATCAAAAATATAAAAGACAAAGAGCATTTTATTGATGAACAGCGGTTTGGACCCTACTCATTATGGCATCATCAACATAAATTCAAGGCAATTGAGGGTGGTGTAGAAATGACAGACGTCGTGCAGTATGTACTGCCACTTGGAATCATAGGACAAATTATGAATACTCTGTTTATCAAAAATAAGTTAAAACAGATTTTTGATTACCGTGTAAAAGTGGTAGAAGAGCTTTTTGGAAAAATGTAAATTGAAGTTTAAATTTTGCCTGATAATTCAATGATTTTTGATAGATTTACTCAGAAAAAAGGCAAAAGTTATGAAAGAAGTTTTTGGTTTTGATGCGTTTTCGCCCAAAGAAATAGCCAATAGAGTCGATTCAATAGGAGTTACAAAAGTTCAATTGCCAATTCTGTCTATGATCATGTTGGGGATAATGGCAGGTGTTTTTATAGGTTTGGGTGCCATGTACTATGTTTTAGTTGTTTCAGACCCCAATTTGGGTTTTGCCTCTGGCAGAATTTTAGGGGGTCTAAGTTTTTCTTTAGGTCTTATCATGGTGGTGGTGGCAGGTGCGGAGTTGTTTACCGGTAACAATTTGCTGGCAATGGCTTGGGCTGATGGTAAAGTTACCACTATTGAAGTTCTCAAGAACTGGGGCATTGTATGCTGTGCAAATTTTATTGGTGCAATAATCATTGCCTTTTTAGTTTATCACTCAGGGCATTTGAAAATGAACAATGGCCTGATCGAATCTCAATATCTAAAGATTGCTGTGACTAAATGTTCAATATCGCCTGAAAAAGCGATCTTTAGTGGGATGTTATGCAATATCCTGGTTTGTTTAGCGGTATGGATGTCTTTTGCTGGAAGAAGTGTATTAGATAAAATTGTTGCAATTATATTACCGGTTTCCGCTTTTGTAGCTGCTGGCTTTGAACATAGTATTGCAAATATGTACTTTATAATCATGGGCATTTTCCTTAAGGGAGATCATCCTGAATTTTCAGGTGTTGACACAATTGGCTTGACTGGATTTTTTAATAACCTCGGTCCGGTTATAGCAGGTAATCTAATTGGTGGTAGCGTATTTGTTGCTATTGTTTATTACATCATCTATAAACGAGGTGGTTCGACAAAACCTTAAAAATTGTTTCATTCAATTAAGTTCTTCAGGATTGTCAATCAATAATTCTTTGATTAATATATTGATTAATCAAATTTGATCATTAGTAGTTGAGCCTGTTTTTAGTCCTTTACTTTATTGGTACATTGTAACAAATTAGAATGTAAAAAATTACAATTAATTTGTACAAGAATGAATGGAAAAAACTATATTTGGAACATATAGTAACCAATAAAATGAACAGTATGCAAATCAAAATACCATTGCACTTTAAAACATTGATGCGCGAATTGTTTTACTAAATAGTATTTTAGCTTTAGTAAAATATTGCAGAAAATACCTCCCGGAAAAACCTCATAAAAGTATTTTAAAAAATTTGGATCTATATTGTTTCGAATTGGATGCTTCTTATTTTATGCTAATTCTGAAGGCAGATATATTATATTGTACAAATACGATATAAGTTTTATGTGAAACATTATTTAAGTTTTTACTGAAATGAAAATCACTGGTTCTTTTGCCTACACAAGACATGCATTCAGGATAATATTGGACGGGTAAACCCATTTTTTTTCAGTTTCTTCATACAAAGTGCTCAGTAATACTCCATTTTAGATTTTAATAATCAATTCTAACTTGAATGTTCTTTATATCAATAAATTGTTTGTTAAATTAGAGGAAAATATTTTTTATAACCCAAATTTATGAAAAAAACATGGCCTTTTATTGTGTTGTTAATTATGATTGCCAATATTTCTTTTGCCCAGCAACCGCAATCCGGCAGCAAAGGAGCAAGCCCAATTGAGGAAACAGCAACTAAGTCTAATCCAACTAAAACCTGGGCTGTAATAGTTGGAATCTCAAACTATCAGGATCAAGCTATCCCGGATCTGAGATATGCACATAAAGATGCCGAGGCATTTGCAACTTTTCTTAAAACAGAGGCGGGTGGTAAATTGACCAATGATCAGATCAAATTACTAACCGAAAAAGAAGCAACACGGGGCAATTTTGTAATGGCTTTATATTGGTTGATTGAAAATGTTAAGGAAGGAGAGCAAGCCATCATCTATTTTTCAGGTCACGGTGATGTTGAATTGAAAGACGAAGACCAACCGGGATATTTACTTTGCTGGGATTCTCCTTCTAAACTATATATGACAGGAGGAGCCTTAGACCTGCGCGATTTACAAGGAAAAATCAAAACGCTTACCAATAAAATCAAGGCAAAAGTAATCGTGATTACAGACGCATGTCACTCCGGAGCTTTGGCCGGAAGCACAGTTGGTGGAGCACAAGCCACAACAGCAGCGCTTGCTACTCAATTTTCAAATGAAGTCAAAATATTATCTTGCCAACCTGACGAATACAGCATAGAAGGAGAGCAATGGGGTGGTGGAAGAGGTGCTTTTTCATTCAACCTTGTAAATGCACTGTATGGGCTGGCTGATAAAGATAAAAATTTGCTGGTTACCCTAAAGGAGGTGGAAGGTTATCTTCAGGATCATGTAACAACCGAAGTGGCACCTGTAAGTCAGAATCCCAAAGTAGTTGGTAACATTAAAACTACAATTGCATTGGTAGATACGGTTATCCTTGATTCACTTAAGTCCGGTAAAACAAGTCAGATGGCAATGCTTTCTCCAGCCCAACCAAAAGGTTTTGAAGATGATCTTTTAGATACGCTGGAAGCTTCAGAAAGGGCTGACTATATTTTTTATAAAAAAGCCCTTCAACAACATATGTTCTTCGAACCCGAAAAGGAATGTGTTGAATATTATTTCAATCGGCTTATAAAAAATCAAAAACTTAATCGCCTTTATAACACGATGCGACGTAACTATGCTGCAGCATTAATTGACGATTCTCAGCAAGTTTTGAATAAATGGTTGAAAGCCAGTCCGGATCAAACTTCCGGCAACGCACCAAAAGGTAAGAAACTCCCAAAGAAGGTATTTACCCAAAAACTAATGACATTTCCAAAATACATTGATAAGGCAATCGATTTGTTGGGTGAGGATAATTACATGTACAATGAACTCATGTCGCGAAAATATTTCTTTGAAGCCTATTTATTGGCAAATTCTAATCAAAACCCTGATAACGAATTGGGAAAAAAAGCATTAGAATTGTTGAAGAAGAGCCTTCAGTATGTACCAAAACAACCCCATGTTTACTGGCAAATGAGCAGGGTGTTTGGATGGAACCTCAATAATGCTGATTCAATGGAAATTATGGCTCAGAATGCAATACAGTTGTATCCTTCGTGGGTAGTTCCGTACACGGACTTGTCTTTTATGTTTTCATATAAATTCAATAACCCGGATAAAGCAAAAAAATATATTGAAAAGGCTATAGAAATGGATTCAAGTTCAGTGGCTGCCTGGAATAACTGGGGTTTGTATTCTTATAAGAAAAAAGACTTTGTTGAAGCAGAAAGGAAATTTACAAAAGCAACACAATTGGACCCCAACAATGCAAATGCCTGGAATAACCTAGGTAATGCTCTTCTGGCCTCTGGAAAATATGAACTTGCTGACAAACCATTGTTGAATGCCGTTATGCTTGATTCAACCAACTTCGGTGCAATAAGCAACCTTGGCAGTGTTTATCTTCAGACTTTTAAATATACTGAGGCTGAAAAGATGTTGAAAAAATCAATTCAAATTGACAGCAGCATTTGGCAAACTTACACCAACCTGGCAATCGTGTTGCAAAGGCTTCAGAAGTGGGAGGAATCTGAAATCGCAATTCAAAAGGCTATTAAGAAAGGACCTTCAGTTGGGTTACTTTTTGCAATTCTCGGGAATGCATATGCTCATATACCCAGATATGTTAAAAAAGCAGAACCTAATTTTGCAAAGGCTATTGAGTTGCAGCCTTATTATCCTGATACCTATGTTTATAAATCACAGCTTGCTTTTAAGACAGGTAATGTTGAAAAAGGATGGGAATTTTTAGAACAGGCACTAAAAATTGGTGTCGAAAACGGAGAATTAAAATATCAGGGTTTGATAAATGATACGGACCTGCTACCCAAGCACAAAGAGCAAAAATGGAAAGATTTAATGAAAAAATACTTCCCGCCTACCCCTTTGGGGGATAAAGTAAAAGACTAAAAAAGTTCAATAATGAAATACATAGTCATCTTTATGTTATTGCCATTTCTGGCGTTTTCGCAAAGCAAAGGCGTTTCGCCAATAGCCAACAGCCAACAGCCAACAGCTATGAAAAACACCTACGCGGTAGTAGTTGGCATCTCGGACTACCAAGACAAGGACATTCCTGATCTTCGATTTGCGGATAAGGATGCGGAAGCGTTTGCTAACTTCCTGCGCTCCCCGGCGGGTGGCTCGCTTGACAATGAACACCTTAAAGTTCTAATGAACCATGAGGCTACTGCCGGCCGCGTTGCCGAGGCGCTGGATGCCCTGCTCGAAAAGACAAAAGAAGACGATCAAGTCTTGATATATTTTTCGGGGCATGGTGATGTGGAACGCAAAACCGTCTCCCAGCCCGGATTTCTTCTTTGCTGGGATGCTCCTTCACGGGTGTATATGGGAGGAGGAACCTATTCACTGGCTTATTTGCAGGAAGTGGTGACCACACTTTCCACTCAAAACAAGGCAAAAGTCATTGTTATCACCGATGCCTGTCACGCAGGAAAACTTGCCGGAAGCCAAATTGGTGGTGCACAACTTACAGCTGCCAATCTTGCCAAACAGTACACCAACGAAGTAAAAATTCTTAGTTGCCAGCCTGGTGAACTCAGTCTAGAAGGTGAACAATGGGGAGGAGGACGTGGCATTTTCAGCTACTATATGGTAGAAGGACTTTTTGGCTTAGCTGATAAAAATGCTGATGGTTATGTAACACTGGGTGAACTCGACCGCTATCTTGAGGACCATGTAACCACGGAGGCCGCTCCTCAGAGCCAAGTGCCAATACTGCTCGGGAATAAAACTGACCGTCTAGTAAAAATAAATCCCCAAATTTTGGCTGACTTGAAAAAAACGGCTGGTAACAACATGGCTATTTTTGCAGCGATAGAAGGGCGTGGAATTGAAGAAGAGATTTTAGGAAAATTAGATTCCAACACTCAACAGTTGTATGTGTCTTTCAAAAATGCTGTTGCCGGGAAGCGGTTTTTTAAACCCGAAAATGACTGTGCAGAAAAATATTTTGCTCAACTTGAAACAAACCAATCACTCGCCCAACTTCATGGGATAATTAAACACAATTACGCTGCAGCATTGCAGGACGATGCACAGCAAGTTATGAATATCTGGCTGCAAGCCGATGTTCAACAATTGGAATGCATCGGTAAAACGCTGAAACTTGACCCCATACCACGGCAACTTCAACGGGCAGCTGAATTATTAGGGGAAAGCCACTATATGTACCGCTCCCTTCAAGCCCGGAAGCTCTTATTTGAGGGGATTTTAGTCACCAGACAAAAAACAGATGTGCGAGCAGGAAGAGCGGCCTTGAAAAAATATGAACAGTCATTGGCTCTGGAACCTAATTCTCCACTTTCCTGGCACAATATGATCATGATTTATGCATTAAATCTGAATCAGATTGATTCTGCTTTCTATTGTGCAGAGGCAGCACACCACCTGGCCCCAAATTGGGTACTTCCTTATGTTGATCTTGCGGACTATCTTACTAACCTCAGGAAATATGATCTGGCCGATAAAGCGCTTAAGGAAGCCGAAACCATTGATTCACTCCATGCTTACACCATAAACCGGAGGGGATTGTTGCTTCTAGCCAAGGGGGACATTTCAAGGGCGATCAACATGATGGAAAAATATAATTCAGTAGGCGGCCCCACCTATCCATGCTGGCACAACAACTATGGGAATTTGCTGATGAATGTATCCAAATATGCCGAAGCTGAGGCTGAGTTCTGGAAAGCCGTTTCCTTGGACTCCACCACTATTATGGCCTGGAGTAATCTCGGAAGTCTTTATAATGTCACCAATCGATACTCTGAGGCGGAGAAAGTACTTCTTAAAGCGTATTCGCTCGATTCGAGTTCTATTTTTGTCCTGAACAACCTGGGTGCGTTTTTTAAAAACAGTAAACAACCTGAAAAAGCTCTAATTTACTTTAATAAATTGGTTGGATTGGATTCTACTATTGCAAGATCGTGGAGCAATCTGGGATCCGTTTATATTGATTTGAAAAAATATGATAAAGCTGAAGAATGTGTCGAGAGGGCTAACAAGTTAGATACAATGTATGTGCCAGGTTGGCTTAATCGTGGCAATATTTGCAGGGAGACAGGGCGTTGGGACTGTGCCGAAAATTTCTACAACAAAGCAATGAATTTAAACCCAGGTTTTGCTTCCACATATCTGAACTATGCAGTTTTGAAGGCAAAGTTAAATGATGCTCCTGCAGCAACTTATTATGCAGAACAGGCAATACTCAAGGGGCTTAACTTCTTAGAATATTATTCAACAGAAAACTTTAATCAAGTTAATAAAACTCCCGAATGGAAAGCCTTGATGGAGAAATATTTTTCGAAAAAATTAAAGGAATAAAATCAATCCTGATAGATCTACTGTAGTTGGTTTTTTAAAAAGTTATATACAGGGACTTAAGTTTTATCTTATTCAATATTTTGGCTTGATGGTAAATTTAATTTAATAATTTGGATATTTTGGTGAACAATTAACTTTTTTTATATTATTTCGCCTACAGATCTACTTATTAATAATTTTCAAATTCAAAAATCATGTTAAAATATAGGGATGATTATGATGCATTTAAAACACTGGTATTCATCCAGCTGATTTTTATTGTTTCAATGTTAGTTGGCAAAGAAATATTTAGGTATTGGGGTTTTAACTTACAGGATACAATTCCAAAGAGTTATTATTTGGTGGTCAGTGCACTTTATGGCTTTAGTCTTTACAACATTACTTTATTTACAGCCCAAAGCAAAATGGTGAAAAGTCTAATTTTGGGATTGATTGTTTTTATTTTCATTGCTACTTTCCTTGCTGACAATCCGTTTTTTACCATTGGAAATATCAGACACGGGCTTTTAAGCACCATCCACGTTTTACTTATAGTTTTAGAAATGACGGTTTTGGTAATCGCCATAAAAGACCTTTTGAGTCCAAACAAAACCCTCAATACCAAACTCTGGGCATCTCTTGCAACTTATTTTACCATACTGATTTCGTGGGGTGGATTTTATGACTTGATGTCATTATTGATGCCAGGATGTTTGGGTAGGGAATACCCGTTGGGTCTTGAAAATTATGCAGAATGTATAAGTTACAGTTTTGGTATTGTATCAAAAGATGATGGGATGTTTACACCGATACCTTTAATCAAACAATTGTCTAAAGTACAGACCATGTGGTGCAGCATGTTTATGATTTTCCTTTTCAGCCAATTTAAAACCAATGTCAAAAAAGAATAGAATAATTACCAGAATGAAAAAAAGGGTCAGAAATTATTTTCCGACCCTTTTTTTGTAGAAATCTGTTTATTGAATTTTTATAATTTTTTTACTGATAGACTGTTGATTTGCGGAAAGTTTCAGGATATAGAAACCGGCAGGTTTTTCAGTCAAATCTATTGGCAGATTTATTTGAGTGCTTTTTACAAACTTCCTAGAGTAAATCAACTCTCCGTAAATACTGTAAATCTCAACATTGGCGTCCATTGTTTTATTAAATGCTGCAGACAAAGTAAAATAACCATTCGTTGGGTTAGGGTTGATATTGAAATTCTGAAGTTCTTGTATTTCACTTGTAGCCACAACATTAACTGAAAAATCAAGTACCTGCGTACAGCCAAATTCATTGGTTACAGTTACAGAGTAGTTACCTTTTGCTAAAAAAGATACTGCCTTACCGGTTGCTCCATTGCTCCATGCGAAAGTGTAATTTCCGGCAGGTAGGTTCAAAGTTATTTTTCCGTCTTTTTTGTCGGCCGCAGAAATTGGTGAGATGGCTCCACTTACTCCCAAAGTTGCAGGACAACTGCCAACCGTGAAGCATTCTGTATCAGAACAGCCAATTTTATCGGTAATGGTAACGCAATAGTTTCCAGTGTTTAATGCTGATATTGTAGAGGTAGTAGCTGCATTACTCCAAATATAAGTATACGGTCCTGTACCCTTTGTAGGTGACACGGTAATTGATCCATCTGCTGTGCCACCGTTTGAGACATTCTTGATTTTTTCAGAAATACCAAAATTAACAGGGCATCCGTTGATGTTGATATTGTCTATATCAACCCAATAGTCACCAACACTATAAACTGCGCGGTAACGCAATTTAATTATTTTTCCTGCATACGCGGAGAGATCTATTGATACGTTTTTCATATCAACTGATGACACGTGGTTTGTTTTGTTAATTGTATAAAGGTTTTTGAAAGTCTCACCACAATCGTCAGATATTTCAACTTCCAATTGAACTTCATCTGATGGAGTAGGTAATGTTCCATCAAAGTATTCTACATACCTGTAATCAAAAGTCAACATATTTCCACCATCAAGAGGGCCTATGCTGTTGGTTGTAAAATTGAAATTACTGAATGACCCAAATAGATTTCCGGCAATAACATAAGACTTGTTGTTGTGACCTGAAGTTACACTATATCCTGTACCGACCCATCCAGTTGGGAATAGAAATTTTTCAAAATTTTCAACAAAAGGCAAAGAGGCGGGTTCGGGAATGGTTAATGTAAAGTATGTCGTATCGTTAAAATTGTTTGTATCATTCAATGCTTTTACCCACGATTTTACTTTATACACACCTGGTCCGTAAGAACTGAATGGAGTTGTAAAATTATAGGTAAATGAACCTCCCGGAAGTATTACTGCAGAAGGAACATTTTCTTGAACTACAGGATTGTTGCCTAATTGGTAGTATGCTACGATTTGATTAGGGCCAACAATTGATTTTGTCCCGGTATTGAGGTAAGTAAATTTTAAATTATCTTTGGCACTACCACACTCTGCTGTAGAGGTATTTACTAAGGACACTGCGGTTAAATCTTTGTCAATTTGGTTATAAACTGTGATGTTGTCAACTGCTACTCCACCGTATCCGGAGAAGTTGTAATAAGTGTTGAAAACCAAACGGACTCTGCAATTGGATTCACCTTTTAAACCTGTCAGTTTATGCCCTACCAATGTCCAACCTGAAGAATTACCACCCCACGTTGGATATCCTAGTATGTTGCTTGCGATATTATACCAATTTAAAGGGTCATTTGCCGCACCTAACTGTTTCCAGTTTTCACCTCCATCAGTTGTGTATTCAACCCAAATGCCATTGTAGTATGTATCAATGTCATAATTGAGGTTGAATGTAAGATATGGGTCGTTGGTTGCATTTGAGAAGTCATAACATGGTGACTCCAAGTATGCCAAAACCTGATCTGAGAATAATGTAGGTACACTTGCATAGAAGCAATTTTCACCACTTGATGCTGTTTTAATTTTCGGGCCGTCCGGTGTACCAAATTTCCAACCTGTAGTACCGGTTACGTTATTAAATGTCCATCCTGCTTGTGATGGTTCAAAATCCTGATAATATGGTTG
>JAEUUM010000585.1 GCA_016787375.1 Saprospiraceae bacterium | reverse complement strand
TGGAATTTAAAAATAAAAACGGAAGGTGGGATAAAATTCAAGGCTTCGTACCAGGGTTTCCATTAATGATTGACTCCTTCATGTTTCAGTCGATCTCAATTACAAGTGACAATTATTTATATAAAGGATTTCAGTTCCGCTTCAGGAATCGATCTGACAACAGTGGCATGCTTGATAATTGGCATCTGGATTATATTTCTTTGAGTTCAGGCATCATTCCTTCGATCTTTTCATCAGACATTGCTTTTAATGCATTACCCAAGGGAATTCTAAAAAATTACACAGCAATGCCATGGACACAGTTTGAAAATTTTGAGGAAAATGAGCTCAATCTTGCAGGGAATAATTTAAATCTCAGCATAGATCTTCATAATTTCTTTAATAAAATTGAAACTGCTGACCCATCAAATCTTAAAATAACGGAGAAAAATTCAGGCACTACTTTAGTTAATAATTTGACCCTTCTCGAACTACCTCCACTTGTGCCCGAAGATCAACGGAACCTGAGTCCGGGATTTCATCATTTTGATTCTGCCAAGGAATTGCCTACATTTCTTAACCAAATAAAAGACAATTTTAATGGAGGCGATGAATACAGATTCATTACTGAATACACTATTGGAAATTCATCAGAATCAAATTTGCCGGCAGTAAAAAGAAACAACAAAGTTTCTATGGAAACAAACATGAGCTATTATTATGCTTATGACGACGGCACAGCAGAATCAAATATTGCTGTAAAGAAAAACGGAAGTCGAGGTGCAGTGAAATTTCATGCAAATGTTGGTGATACCCTTCGGGCGATCCAAATGTTTATACCAAGGGTATTTAATGATGTCTCTAAGCAATTGATGAATATTCTGGTTTGGAAAGGAAGTTTAGATTCTGAGCCGATACACAGCGATTTGCTGGTAAAGCCATTTTATTTAGACAAATTATTTGACACATTACAGGGCTATACTACCTATGTTCTGATGGACGAAAGTTTAAGTAAGGATGAGCCTGTTTACATTCCGGCAGGAGATTTTTTTGTTGGCTGGCAACAAGCAACTGATGACGAATTTCCGGTTACAATTGGTTTTGATAAAAACAACCCGAGTGCTGCAAAAAACAGTTTTGTAAATCTTGCTTCAGGATGGCAGTCGCTTGAATCACTCAATTTCCAGGGAGCAATTATGATTAGACCTGTAATTGGAGATAAAAAGCTTAATCACAGTCCTGATTTGGTGAGTACAGGTGAATTTCATGAGAAAGTATTTGAGGTTTCACCGAACCCCGCATCTAATCGGATTTCTATCAAAAGCAACGATGATTTGTCCGAAATAAAGAATGTTGAAATATTTAATCTCCAAGGTGTCTTAATTAAACGATCATTCGATCATAATCAGATTGATATTGCAGAATTACAAAATGGCATGTATCTTTTAAAGATAAACACAAGAACTGGATTTCCATCCGAAATAATAAAATTCATTGTTTCAAATTAACCGACAAACACAATCATGGACATTACAGTAAACGAGCTTAAAGAAAAACTCGACAGAAATGAAAATTTTATTTTTATCGATGTTCGCGAGCCGGATGAATATGCAGAATTCAACCTTGGCGCAATTTTAAGACCACTGGGTACAGTTTCACATATAGTAGATGAGTTTGCTGATCATAAAAATGACGAGATAGTTATCCATTGTAGATCCGGTGCAAGAAGTGGAGTTGCAAAAGACTTCCTAATTGCTAATGGATTTAAGAACGTCAGAAATTTATTAGGTGGTGTTTTAGCCTGGAAAAACACTTTTGGGTAAGGACCAGCTTAAAATTTATTTTTCCACATCATTGATTCCATAGGTTTCAATGACCTTTGATTGTATTTTGCGCCTGGTTTCTTGTTGTATAGGTTCGCTATTTCACCCTCAACAGCAAAATAAATAAGTTGTCCAATTGGCATTCCCGCATAGACTCTTACAGGTTGAGCACATGATATTTCGAGAGTCCAATGGTTACAAAACCCAACATCACCTTTGCCGGCTGTTGCATGTATGTCTATCCCCAATCTTCCTACAGACGATTTGCCTTCCAGAAATGGTACAGCATTATGCGTTTCAGTGTATTCCTCTGTAACACCCAAATACAAAGTTCCCGGATACAAGACAAATCCTTCAGGACCAATTTCAAATTCCGTTATTTTATTGTGTTTTCTGGCATCCAGAACACGATCGGTATAAATTGCCAGATATTTTCCCAAATGTACATCATAAGAATTGGTGCCAAGACAAGATATGTCGTACGGATCAATTATAATATCCCCGCTTTCGATAGCTTCAATTATTTTTTTATCGGAAAGAATCATAAGTTATTTTGAGTGGCGGCAAAGATACAATTTCATTTAAAGGAATTATTTAATTTCCAAAAAATGATCTTGGCATCATCCCCTGTTGAAATCAACATTTCTCCATTTTCAGTCCAATTAAGAGCATTGACACTCCGAATATGTCCCTGATATTTTGCGTAGTCTAAGGTTAAAATCGGGTCAAGATTGACAGATTCCCAAATTCGAATTTGCTTATCACGGCTTGCTGTAGCAATAATTGGAAGATTCGGGTGTTCCTTTATGGCGTATATTGAAAACCAATGGGCAGGATGATCAACAATAAGCCTGAAATCAGCGGATGTTTCCCAAAGTTTTAAATGAGCATCTTTTCCCCCGCTAATTAAATTCCCTTCACTATTAAGCGCCAGTGAAAATACAGTGCCATTATGCGCCATGAAAGAGTTAACTACCTCAAACCTATTCAAATCTATCAAATGAACCATTCCCTCTCCATCACCGATAAAAGCTGTTGATTCATCAATGTTACAAATAAAAGATCTAAGAGTATGCTTACTTATCCTGATACTTTGTATTGAGCTTTGGTTGAATATTCCCCATTTAACAAGGAAACCATCTTTGCCAGTTGTATATACAAAATCACCAATTCTGTGTATTCCAAAAACTTCGCCTTTGTGAGCGAATTTGCCTTCAGATTTGCCTTGAGCTTTAATCCAATGAATAAAACCATTTCGGTCCCCGGCAATAATCAAATCAGCATCAGGCAAATACTGAATTGAGAACACCGAGACTCCTACATTCGCCAAAAGCAAACCATTTTCTGGATCTGCCTCTGTCCACTTTATAATCCAGCCTTCACCACCACCGGAAATAACAGTTCCGATTTGGTATTGGGATAAGCAATACACCGGCGAACGGTGCCCCTGACTTTCGAAATATTTTTGAGCAACTATGTGCATCCTAATCTGGTGTTTTTATGAAAATTAAGATAATTTTGCAGTACAAAAGTATTACTTTGATAAAAAAAACAATTGATCATGATTCTGTTTTGGTTTGGTCTCCACTTGAACTATTAAACGGAATCAACAAATTCGATCAAGATTTTGTTCTTGCAAAGAAAATACACCATCCGGTTAAACAGAAGCAATTTAGCGCAGGAAGACAGTTATTGAGAAAACTGACAGGAGATGATTCGGTAATTGTTTATGATCAATTTGGAGGGCCAATCGTATTGGAAAAACAGCATCTGGAAGTATCATTATCCCATTCAGATGATATGGTAGCTGCAGCTTGCAGCAAAAGACCAATTGGAATAGATATTCAGAATAAAACAGAAAAGCTCATTAAAATTATTGAACGCTTCCTGTCAAATGACGAATTGCTTATTGCCTCTTCTACAAACCGTCAAATATATGCTCAATTCTGTTGGTCTGCTAAAGAGGCTATGTTCAAAGCATACCGAAAAGGCAACATTGATTTCAGGAAACAATTGAAGCCGAATATCCCGGTGGATCAATTGAACAAAACTGAATTTGATTCAATCGGAGAACTGGTAATAGGTGATGAAGTGAAATTAATGAAACTAAATTTCTTCAAACATCATGAATATTCTATTGTTTCCGCAATACTTCTTTAATTTTGCAAAAGCATTTATAGGATATGAAAAAAATAATTCAACTGAGCGTTTTTGTATTTTTGAGTTTTGCATGTAATGATAACCCAAAAGTATTATCGAAAGAAGAAAGTTCTGCTCTCTCGGCTGATTTCATTGAATTCTACGAAAAATTCCACAATGACAGTTTGTACCAAATCAGACATTGCCTTTTCCCAATGGAAGGTCTGCCGGATCAGGCCGACTCAACAGTTAATGTAAAAGAATTCAGGTGGACAGAAAAAACTTGGAAAATGCATCATGCATTAAGCGATAGTACAGGACTGGTTAAAAGTTTCTCGAAATTGGGAGAAAACATGATTACAGAGAGAATGTTAGACGAAAAACAAGGTTTGGGAATGGAGAGACGTTTTGCAAAAATGGGTAATGAATGGAATCTCATTTATTACGTTGGCTTAAACCAATACAAGAGAAACTAAATTAATCCTTTTGTTTTTTTACATTATGAATCTAAATGTTAAATTGATTCTTTCATCGCATTTAGTAATTTTTGGAATTGAGTGTTCCCAATATTGTTGAGATTTTCCCTTCATTACTAATAAACTTCCAGATTCTAGAATCAAAGATTTCTTTATTTTTTTGTCGAAAAAATTTCTTAGACAAAAATTCCGGGAGGCACCAAAACTGACGGATGCAATAATCGGTTCTGATCCTAATTCACGCTCATTATCTCTATGCCATCCCATTCCATCCTTTCCATCCCGATAATAATTAAGCAATACCACGTTGAACTTATGTTGGATTTTAGTTTCAATCTTTTCTTTAATTGATGCCAGATTAGATGTCCAAGAAAGTGGAGTCAATTTTAAACCTGAATAAGTATAAACTTTAGATTCATCGCCATAAAATGCAGTAAGTCTTGGCTCATTAACTGATTTCCCAAAAATTTTAATTGATTTCTGTTGCCAGGGAATTTCATTTTTCAATTCGGCAAAATACTTCCTGCTGGATTGGTCGTCAAAGAAATTCGGATAATAATAGATTTCTCCGTCAAATGGCAAAATGTTTTCTTGCATGGATTAAATTACACTTTGGTTATTCCAAATATTTCATTTGTATTTTTATCTATATTTGAAATAATTGAGTCTACCGGCAGATCATTTGCATCAGAACCAAAGGGATTCTCAATTTCTTCTGCAATAACCTCAATACTTGCAAAAATATAAAATACCAATGTGACAATCGGAACTGCCCAATATTTAAACTCGATAACAAAACCAATAGGCATAGTAAAAATATAGAGGAAAATGATTTTTTTAAGAAACAAACTATAAGTGTAAGGAATTGGTGTTCGCCTGATTCTTTCACAGCCCCCCATATTCTCTGTAAGTCCTTGTATTTCAGCATTCAGCCAAAGCAATTCTTCACCGCCAATTATTTTGTCCCGATACAGTTTGTGAATTTTATGATAAAGCAAATTCAAGAAAAAATTAGGTGGGTGTTGCACATTTTCCCAGTCAATAATCCTACCGTCTATGATAGTTTCCTTTTTGTATTTTGAATCACGCAATGATAAAACCATCGATTTTAAGAACAAGTGAATCAATTCATTGTATTCCGATCTCGTAATTTTATCCTCAGGATTTAAAATAGAATTCAACTTGAATGATAAACTTCTGGAATGGTTGGTAAAATTACCCAATAATCTCCTGCCCTCCCACCACCTGTCATAGGCGGTATTTGTTCTAAAAACCAATAATAAAGACAGTACAAATCCAACTAAGGAATGAACAACGGTTGTATTTTTCAAATGGAGATGCCAGACATCGTTTTCAAGATATGCTATCAGGGTCGTGTAAAAAGATACCACCAACATAGCAGGAAGTAATATGCGGAAACTGTCGCTTTTATGGAAAGCGAAAATCAACTTCCACCAATCTTTTGGGTTGTATGTAATCATCTAAATTATTTAGTATTAGAAACGCATCCCATTCTTATGAGGTTTAATCAATTTATGCCCAAAATTAGCTCAAAACTTATCTTTTTCATCTTAAATAACCAATTTACAAAATTGAAATCATAATTTTGATAAAAAAACAATGAAAAGATCATTCGGAATATTATTGGCAATTGCTTTGTTTGCATCCTGTAGCCCATCTACTTCAATGAAAGTTTTGAAGCCGGCAGCAATTTATATTCCTGATCACATCCAAACTATTGGAACACTGGATCGAAGTAAACCAGAAAGTGGATTTAAAAACTTTTTAGAGGGATTCCTCACTGGTGAAGAAATCGGTCAAGATAAACGTGGCAGAAGAGCAGCAATAAAAGGATTTTCAACAGTTTTGGAAAAAACTCCACGATTTACAGTAAGGCCGATTGAGACAGAGTTGACAGGCAGTAAGGATGGTGCATCCATGTCCAGTCCCCTACCTTGGTCTGAGGTGGAGCAATTGTGCAAAACATATCAGGTAGATGCCATAGCAACGCTTGAAATGTTTGATTCTGATCAGTTTGTTAATAAAAGCTCCCGAAACGAAAAATACAAAGACAAAAATAATAAAGAGCAAAGTCGTTCAAGATATTATGTAGAACGTAAACTGGAGGTTAGAACAGGTTTTAGAATTTATGATAATGTGAATAAAGTAGTTTTGGACGAATTTGTTACATCCGGATTAAAGAGTGATGAAGGCAATGGTTTGAGTCCAACGGAAGCAACGAACAACCTTAGAAATATTTTTGATCAAGTTCAGGAGGTTGGTAATACTGCGGGCAGTTTGTATGCGAAAAGAATAGCGCCACTTTATGAAACCATTACGCGCACCTTTCAAAGGAAAGTTCCAACCAATAAAGATGCCCACAAAAAGGCACTGGAAGCTGCAAAATTACAAGATTGGCAAAAAGCCGCAGAAATATGGAACACCATGGCTACAACATCTACTAATATAAAAACCAAAGCCAAAGCTGCTTACAATATGGCAATTGTTTGTGAAGCGCAAGGCAAATTACAGTTGGCTGCGGATTGGGCAGAAAAATCTTATAAAAACTTTGGTCTGAAAGCAGGCAGATCTTACTTAGATCAAATTAAAAGAAGAATAGAAGAAAACAAACAAGTCGAAATTCAAATGAAATCAAGAACTAAAACTTAACTTCTAATTCATGTA
>JAEUUM010000568.1 GCA_016787375.1 Saprospiraceae bacterium | reverse complement strand
AATATGGCCCTGTTTATGATGTTTCCATTGCATTTTGTGGTTTTGATTATGCAGGATATTTAAGCTGTTACTATGAAAATGATTCAATCCAGTATATGGCACCAAATGTGGAGAAGTGTTACGTAAAAACTGCCACCAAAGAACTAAAACATCTAAATGCTGATATTTTCCCAAATCCTTCAACCCGTGAAATAAAAATTAGTACGGACTATTCATTGGAGTTGGAATATCAGATATTCAATCAAAATGGAATCTTGGTTTTGAAAGGAAAGTGTGGTCAAACAAATTCAATAGAAGTTTTAGGGTTGAGTGATGGAGCGTACTATTGTTTGCTAAAAAGTAAGGATGGTGGTGAAAGGATTATACCTTTTATAAAAATTTAATCTTCAGACTTCCATTTATCTTAATGCAAAAGGCTTTCAAATTATTTTCGAAAGCCTTTTACAAAAGTACTATTTCAAGGAGAACCTCACCGTTATTCCGGCAGAAGTATTGGTTGTAGGAAATGATTCTGTTGTCTTTGGCAATATTCGGGCATACTCCCAGAAAAGCCTTAAGTTTAACCTTTTATTGAGTTGATAATCCGCATTTGGAGTGATTCTGATGGTGGTTGAACCTCTTGTAGGGTTGCTGATATCCTGATCCAGTAAGTGATTTGTGGTTACATCATCACGATAAGAAAAATCTACCTTAATATTCAGGTCACGTCCTGTGTTCGCTTTGGCTTTTTGTGAAGGAGGGAGTTTCTTATCATCAAGCTTTTTCTTTGCAGGCGCTTTTTTTACCAAAAATGGCAAATCAATGTTTTTGATTCTGTAACCATATCCGAAGATATATTCAGTTGTCTTTGTTTCAAAGAGTGTATTATCAATGAAAGACATTTGAAGATTACGCGATTTTTTCATATCAACCTTTGCACTCATTTCATTTTTGAGCTTGACATCAATTCCCAAAAGCGGACTAAGTTGTTCAGTGATAACGATAGCCGGTATTTCATAACGAGCAAAATAATTCTGGGTGATCGGCTGCGTATTGGCATTGGGATCATCCGGATTATAAAATGCATTGGTATTGAAATTATTGATTGTTAATGTTGATGAATAGCCGTGTGTGATATTAACTGAACTAAATATATCTTTAAAGAAAGGAAGCTTATTTAGTCCGTTGTAAGATAATTTCCAGTTAGGTAATGGCAATTTACTAAACAACTTATCATTCAAAACCACTTTTGAAGGATCAGTCTTGGTATATGCAGATAAAAATGCCGGAATTAAAACCTCTTGCTGATACCTACCATAACCTTCAGTATAATTGCCATAAATATAGTCTGTTGGGTGGTTTCCGGTACCTAGCCTCTGAGAAATCACTTCTCTATTATCTTCAAAATTGGTAAAAAGACCATTTATGTCTTTATTGAACAATGTATTGATTGCAAGGAAAGAAATGGTATAAGAACCTACTTCTCTAACAGAAAGATGTTGGAAATCATCTGTGATTGATGGCTTCTTGAAGTCTTCTTGTCTGTTGAGCGCATAGTTCTGTTTTGCATCAATATCTATCTTGAAATCATTGAACGGCTCCAATTTCAACTGCCCGTTTATCTCCCGTGTATAGTTTCTGGTGACCGGTTGATTTAGGAAAACACTTTGAGTGAACCAGCCTTTTGCTGCTGATTCATCGAGCCATTGGTCACTGGGTCTCTCACCGATAACAAAACCTAAACCAGGAGCATTAAATCCATCATTTAAACCTAAAAGTTTTGTTCTGGGTGTAAACCCAGGTACAACATTTGTGTAAGTCTCTGTATAAGTTAACCTTCCCTTTCTAACCATCAATAAAGGTCTTATCAAAGCCCTTTCTAAAATCGAAGGTTCTCTTTCTTTGGATTTTTTATCCTTTTTATCCTTAGCTTTTAGGTCAACAGCGTCCGGATTATCAGTTTTAGGCTTGCTTTTGTCATCACCAATTTCTTTTTTTACTCCTTTAGCATCAACTGACTTTTTTGGAGCGGGGCCTTTTTTGTCAATCTTTTTTAAATATTTAAATTTGTTGTAGATTGCTTCAAAGTCAAATTCTGCATTAAGCTGTCTTTGCTGGCTATTCTGGATGATGTTGCCCAAAGAATCAGTATTTAATGATGCTGTGTTCCAACTGTAGGTTGAGTTAACGTTCGCCCTAATTGTTGTCCAATCCGTTAGAGGTAATCCTTTCGTAGGTAAGGTATAGTTCGCCCCTATATTGTGAGAGTATGTTTTTGTACGACCAAAATTTTTAAGATTTTGCTTTATAAAATCGCTCTTTTCGGTTTGAGTGTAAATCTGATTTGTTTCAGGATTTATTGCAAATTCAGGTCTTTCATCTATTACCGCAGAATTGGTGGCACTAAAAGTAAATTTAAGTGATTTGGTTAGGTCCCAGTTCAGGCTATAGTTACGGTTCCATGCCCATCTTTTATCGTAAAACGTATTTTTTGAGGGGTCAGTACCTGCAAATCGGTATGTGGTGCGTTGGAAATCGCGGTCCATTGTTGTACGGAACACAAAACCATTGGGCAGAGGATTGAAGTTGAAATCAGAGATCAGTTTAAGCCATTTCTCTTCCTTAATAATCTTTTTAAAAGGCTCGACGTAAGTCACCTGTCTGGTAAAATTATAATCCAGTGAGCCCTTGTAATTTCGAATCTGGTCAGCCAGGATTATTGGATCATGCCGATCAGTTTGGGTATAGGCATAGCTGAGGGCTAAATTCTCAACATCCCAGGGTTTGGGTTTTTGCTGTGTATTTGTCCGTTCTTTTCTGACATTGGTGAAGTTAAACCCTTTAATATTGGTATAATCTTCAGCACTATTTCTCACCGAATCTTTTGTATCCTTATCAGATATGGCTGCGAGTTTTTCTTTAAGAGGAATATCCAAATCATAAGGGTCAAATTGAGGTGTTCTGGTAGTATTAGATACCTGAGCTAAAAATGGAATCTTTAGTCCTGTTTTCGGAGGTAAAAATTTACTCAATTCGAGTTCAACTGCGCCATCATACTGAACTACTTGTTCTCTTTTCCTATCTGCAAGGCGTTGTTCAAGTGATCCCCAAC
>JAEUUM010000560.1 GCA_016787375.1 Saprospiraceae bacterium | reverse complement strand
TTTAAATCAAAATCAGCATTTTCTGTACAATATGTTCCAGGACTTTTTATGGCGGTACTAGGGCAATTGCAATCAATAACAATTATTTCAACATCACCGGTGTACTCCTTGCAATTTCCTTGTGCGGATTGTGTCGTGTAGGTAAAGATATAAGAACCAGCTTTTGTGCCATTAAAGTTAAGTACGGGAAAATTTCCATTAGCTCCGGAGTTATTTTTATCAGACCAATATCCTGAGTCATCACCTGATATTATCAACTGATCGAAATCTACTAATGTGCTTTGACCTGAAAGTGTTGAATTACATATTGTGATAGGCTGGCTTAGAACGGCTTTTGGCGGATTGTTAATTGTTATTGACAATGAGTCACTATTGAAACATCCTTCAGGACTGGTCACAAAATATTTGATTTTAAATGTACCAGCTCCAATTTGGTTTGGATAAATGTTTCCAAGCTGGTCTATTGGTCCTGTCCAGGTCCCGCCAAGTGGCGAGTAATCTATTTGAACAGCCAACTCATCAGAGCACAGCTGTCCCGGATCTGTAATTTGGATATCGGGCAACGGTAATACATCAATGACAATAACTTCCTCGCTTTTGCAACCTTCGGCACTGGTGATTGAATATATAGCAGTATGACTGCCTACGCCATATTTACCAGGATCAAAAGTACCATCAGGGTCAATGTTTCCTGACCATTTCCCTCCTTGAGGAATTGGTATAATTTGAAAAGGAACATCATCAAGACACTGCGGGTCAATCTGTTCAATTATTATATCAATTGGGTCTACTATTTCAATATCAACAGTTGCAGTGTTTTTGCAACCAAAACTGTTTGTTGCACTGAGAGTTGCCTGATAAATACCTGCTGGTAATTGCGAGGGGTTTACAGTTCCATTTGAAGAGGCTATACCGCCCCAAATGCTATTTGGTGGTGTGCCTGTTAGGGTAATAGGTGATCCATTTGAACACAACTTTGGAGGTTGATTTATAGTTACAACAGGTTTTGGGTTGACAGTCACTACTACATCATCGGTGGCAGAACAAAAGCCATCCGTAACAGTAACAATGTAAGTTATGGTACCCGAAAAATCAGGAGGAAGGGTAATTTTTGGACTTTTAACATCCGGATTATCAAGATAGTTCGTTCCGTTTCCTGTACCTACCCATGTGTATGTGTATGGAGGTTTGCCACCTGACGCATTCACATCTAAATTGAAATCAGGATCGCCCTGACATTTTACAATATTGTTACCTGCTGAGGCAATAACGGAACAAGGTGGTTCAGCACCGCAATCTAAAAATTCTGCTGCACTGCCCGTGAAATCTAATGAAAAACCATTTCCGGTGCCCTTCCAATTGTTAATGTTTAAGAAAAAACCATCACCTGCATTCACAGTAATGGTTGAAACAAAGCCATCTCCGGTACCAGGACCTTCAGAGAAATCTGTAGCACCCATTCCCATTCCGGTTTGTGGGCAAAAGGCACAAAATTCACTCGATGATGAACATCTAATTGGTGAACCAAGGTTACCGCATCCTACACCAGGGCCAAAAAGTGCCCAATCATAATCTTCGCCAGCACCACCTGATGGAGTTATGACAAATCCTAAAATGGAATTTGGAGGGGTAGAGTTATCCAGTTCAAAATAATACCAACTTGAATTAGCGCTTTCATTCTGCAGACAGCCAGGGTCATTGTCCGGATCAGCATAATCATCAAGACCATTTCCAGATGGATTGCCGGTTGGTGTTGGGTCATCACAAATTGTGGTAGCTGTTCCGCAATCAACATTTTGTGCCATTAACTGAATAGAAGTAATGCAGAGAAGAACTGAAAAGAATAATTTAAATCCAGCGATTTTTAATGCGTGAATTTTTATTTTCACAAATCGTCTTTTTGTGAAATGATTGGTATGTATTTCATTCATTTGATAAGTAAAACTAGTTAAATATTGTTGACCAGTAATCTATTCCAAATATAGTACAATTAATCGGATTCAAACAAAAAAGCCTGAACATTATATTCAGGCTTTTTTAAATTCGGGGGTTGAAACTTTATCTTTGAACAGTTACATCACCTTTATAAAGAATAGATTCACCATCTTTAAATTTGATCAATGCCCAATAAACAAAAACAGCGCTGTTTACTTTTTTGTTTCTGTACACTCCATCCCAACCATAGGCAGGATCATTCGGTAGAAATCTCTCTTTTTCGAAAATTTTATTTCCCCAACGGTCATATATTTGGAAGTAAGTAATTTCATCCACAAATCCATCTCGGGCATTTATGTAAAATATATCATTCAACCCATCACCATTTGGAGAGAAGGTGTTCGGAATAAAGATCGGACGTTCCTTTTTGACTAAAACCAAAATTTTATCTGAAGCCTTACATCCGTTGCTATCTACTACAGTAATTGTATACAAACTAGCGTCAAATGGAGCAATAATCGGGTTCAAGCAATTGCTGCAGAAGGTGTCTGCAACTGGATTCCAGGTAATTGATGCAATTTTAGCATTTTAAGTTTGAATTACTGCATCCAATTGGTAGATTGTACCAC
>JAEUUM010000557.1 GCA_016787375.1 Saprospiraceae bacterium | reverse complement strand
TCTTCACCGAGTAGGTTCAAAACATCCTTGTAACTTTCTTTAATCCTGAGAACATCAGAGGAAAGTGGTTTAGTTGAATCTAAGTTCATTTTTAAATTTATTATTCACCATAATATTCAGCCGAAATGGTTTCTGTCTCTTGAAGTTTAATTTTAAAAAGCTCACAACCTGTAATTTTTGGTTTCAGCTGTTTCCAAATTAACACAACAAGATTTTCTGTAGTTGGTTGAATATTTTTTGGAATAAAGTCCACATCTAGATTTAAATTTTTATGGTCTAGTTTCTCGACTACTTCATCATTGATAATTTTGCTCAACTTTTTTGCGTCAATAACGAATCCGGTCATTGGATCAGGTGTTCCTTTTACAGTAACTTCAAGTGCATAGTTATGTCCATGCCAGTTGCTGTTTGCGCACTTTCCGAACATTTCTACATTTTTTGCAGCATCCCATTCATTTACCCACAATTTATGAGCAGCATTGAATCTCTCCCTCCTAGTTAGATATGCTATTGCCATACCAAAGATTTATTTTTGCAAAGATAACATTTCAAAATTCATCTAAATAATAAATGAATTGGTCTATTGTTTTTTGCATAGCTCAGAATTGGTTATTTAGTTTGTAATTTTACAAACATGATTGAAAAGCTGTTATCATTTTTGACAAAACAAAAAATTGGGCAACACCTTTTATTTTGGTTGTTTAGTTTCGTGTTTTTGAGCTTCATGGAGTATTCCACTACCCATGGTCCAATTGCTTCTATTGTTTTAAAACAATTTATAAATGTCGCCTTTTATGCAACCATGGTTTATGGCAACATCTATTATTTAATCCCCAATTACTTCCAAGACAAACGCTATCCTGCTTATTTTCTGGTATTAATTTTATTTGTAATAATCGTAACTCCGATTTATTCTTTTTTACTCTATATTATTGCTTTCAATGACCCTTTTGAAAAAGCAGAATTACTAAAGTTAAAAAATTACTATTACTTCTTTAATTTTTTTATTGTTGGGGCTAGCACCGTTTTTGTAATAATCAAGGACTGGATATTTCAAAAAAGAGAGAAAAGAGAATTGGAGAATCGAAACATGCAATCAGAACTAAATTTTTTAAAATCTCAAATCAATCCTCATTTTCTTTTCAATACATTAAACAGTCTTTATGCTTTAACCTTAAAAAAATCTGACAAAGCCCCTGATGTTGTAATTAAACTCTCAGAAATGATGAGATACATGCTATATGAATGTAATGAAAAATTTGTGCCCCTTGAAAATGAACTGATTTACCTTCAAAACTATATTGAACTGGAAAAACTCAGACAACCGGATAGCATTCACATTGATTTTAGGATTGAGGGAAATACCGACTCATTGATGATAGCTCCACTTATTATTATATCATTTTTGGAAAATGCATTTAAGCATGGTATTTCAACCAGTATTGATTTTGGCTTTGTCAACATACACTTTCGAATTTCAGGCCAAATCCTGGAATTTAAAATTGAAAATTCAAAAACTGAATTTCAACAAAAACAGAACAACAAAATTGGGGGAATTGGTTTAATCAATGCTCAAAAGCGTTTGGATATGATTTATCCCGATCAGCATACTTTAGAAATCATCGATACTCAAGAATTATATACCGTTTTACTAAACATAAATTTAAACAATGAAATATGAATAAAATCAACGTACTAATAGTAGATGATGAACCCCTCGCACTGGACATCCTTGAAACTTTTGTTAACCAAATTCCTGATCTGCATTTGGTTGCTAGGTGCTCAAATGCAATGGAGGCTGGAAAAGTTCTCTCTCAAAATCATGTTGACGCAATATTTTTGGACATCCAAATGCCTCAAATGACAGGTATCGAATTTATGAAGAGTCTCACAAATCCTCCTTTAGTGATCTTTACAACTGCTTATCCAAACTTTGCCCTTGATGGTTTTGAATTAGACGCATTGGATTATTTATTGAAGCCAATATCATTCGAACGATTTTTTAAATCTGTAAACAAACTCAAGGATTATTTAAATAAAAATAAGGTCAATGAAAATGAGCCTTTGGATGACAAGGACTTCTTCTTTGTGAAAGCTGACAAAAAATTGATGAAGATAAACTACAATGAAATAACGTATGTAGAAGGTCTCAAAGATTATGTAATAATTTGGTTAGAACAAACCAGGATCATAACCTTACAAACAATGAAAAGTCTTGAGGAAAAGCTTGACTCTAAAAATTTTAAAAGAATCCATCGTTCGTTTATTGTAAATCTGAAAAAAATATCTGCCCTGAATGGCAGCATGGTTGAAATTAGTTTCAAAGGTCAACTTAAACAACTTCCGGTGGGAAAGAACTACAAAGATGAATTATTACAAATTATAGGTGAGAATAAATTATAATCTTGTGCTTAAAATGTAAAAATCCGGGGTCAGTAGACCAACCCCGGACACTAACAAACAAAACCAACTAAAAACCATTATCGAATTATCAACGATTTGCATCTAAAATTAATTTCGGTTGCAACTATTTTAACTAATTTGTAACAAAAAAGGTGGTTCATTAGGTGTAGGCTGAACCAACTGTGATTATAGAAAATAATGATGGCATCCATGATTCGGATTTGTCATTATTTTTTTTGTATTTTTGAGCTTGATTAAAATTAAGTGTGTAGAAAAATTATCAAAGAGTGAAGCCTACAAATATTAACGATCCGGAATATTTCCATAAAGTAGTAGATTGCCAGTATGCTTGTCCGGCACATACACCTGTACCTGAATATATAAGGTTAATAGCTGCTGAAAAATATTCGGAAGCCTACATGGTAAACTGGGAATCCAATGTGTTTCCGGGAGTATTAGGTCGAACATGCGACCGACCTTGCGAACCAGCTTGCAGGCGCGGAAGAATTGAAGAAGAACCCGTTGCAATTTGCCGTCTAAAAAGAGTTGCAGCTGATTTCAAAGGTGATGTAAAAAAGATGATGCCTCAAGGGCCTTTCGCTCCCAACGGTAAAAAAATTGCCTTAATTGGTGGTGGGCCAGCTTCACTTACAGTGGCCAGAGATTTAGCTCCTTTGGGCTATGAAATACATCTTTTTGATGAACAGTTTAAAGGAGGTGGTATGATGAGATCACAAATTCCATCATTCAGATTACCAGCA
This sequence comes from Saprospiraceae bacterium, assembly GCA_016787375.1. Classification (GTDB taxonomy): domain Bacteria; phylum Bacteroidota; class Bacteroidia; order Chitinophagales; family Saprospiraceae; genus JAEUUM01. The sequence goes on along the minus strand of JAEUUM010000557.1, from coordinate 7,582 downwards.
GAAGTCCTAGATGAAGAAGTGAATTATGTACTCGACATGGGCATTCATACTCATTTTAAAAAATATGTTTCAAGCTTAAAAGATGTTTTAGCGGAAGGTTATGATGCAATTTTCGTTGGTACGGGTGCACCCAAAGGAAGAGATTTGACAGAGTTGCCGGGTAGAGAGGAAGGCAAAGCCAATATTCATATTGGTATTGAATGGCTTGCAAGTGTTGCGTTTGAGCACACAAATAAAATTGGTAAAAAAGTGATTGTCTTGGGTGGCGGAAATACAGCAATGGATTGTTGCAGAACATCAAGGAGATTAGGTGGTGAAGAAGTTAAGGTAATTGTAAGAAGTCCATTTGCGGAAATGAAAGCATCACCTTGGGAAAAAGAAGACGCAATACACGAGGACATTCCGATTATCGACAATCATGTGCCAAAATCATTCGTTGTAGAAAACGGAGTTTTAAAAGGAATGATGTTTGATAAAGTTCATGCTGTTTACGATGAGGATGGTAAAAGATTATTATTGCCAACAGCTGAACCACCAGTTTTCTATGAAGCAGATGATGTTCTCATTGCCATCGGACAAGAAAATAGTTTTCCTTGGATAGAACGAGAAACCGGGATGCTTTTCGATAAATGGAATATGCCTGTAGTGGATAAACTAACTTATCAATCAAGTATACCAAAAGTTTTCTTTGGTGGTGATGCTGCTTTTGGCCCAAAAAATGTAATCACAGCAATAGCACAAGGACATGCGGCGGCAGTATCTATAGATTTGTTTTGTTCCGGTGAGGATTTATACAAACGGCCTGACCCAATGACAAACCTTGTAAGTCAGAAAATGGGAATCCATGAATGGAGTTATGACAGTGGCATTGCAAATGACCATCGATATGTTGTTCCACAAGCCAATAAAACTCTGACTTTATCAGATCGAAAAAAAGAAGTTGAGTTGGGATTCGATGTTCAAGTGGCTTTCAAGGAGGCACAAAGATGCTTAAATTGTGATGTACAAACAATATTTAACTTCAGCAGATGTATAGAGTGTGACGCTTGTATGGATATTTGTCCAACATCTTGTATTACATTCACCACCAATGGTGAAGAAAGTGACTTAAGGACTAGATTAAAAGCTCCAGCAACAAACATTCATCAAGATTTATATGTATCAGAAAATCTACCTACAGGCAGGGTTATGATTAAGGATGAAGATGTTTGTTTACACTGTGGCCTTTGTGCTGAAAGATGTCCAACTGCTGCTTGGGACATGCAAAAATATTTATATAACACTTCAAAAGCTGGTCATTCATGTCAAGCAGTATAAAAGTAAACGATTTAGTTGTAAAATTTGCCAATGTGAACGGTACAGGTTCTGCCAGTGCCAATTACCTTTTTGCCAAGGCAATTTTTAGAATGGGAATTCCCGTTACCCCCAAAAATATATTCCCCTCCAACATTCAAGGTCTTCCAACATGGTATGAAGTTAGAATTAGTGAAAAAGGATATTACGGCAGAAGGGATGGTATAGACATCATGGTTTGTGTGAATCCACAAAGCATGATGCAAGATGTAAAGAGTGTCAAAACCGGAGGCTATTTCCTATATGACAATACTAAAAAGTTGCACCCTTCATTCATAAGAGATGACATCAATTATATTGGGGTTCCTTTAATGGAAATGTGCAATCGTGAATATTCTGATCCCAGACAAAGACAACTTTTCAAAAACATTATATATGTAGGGGCTTTAACAGCTTTACTGAATATTGAGTTTGAAGTGTTTGAAGACTTATTAGCCGATCAGTTTCAAGGAAAGGAAAAACTTATTGCTCCTAATATTAAAGCGCTTCAGTTAGGAGTTGATTATATTAAAGACCACTACTCATATCCATTGCCTTTAAGGGTTGAAAGACGAGACCTAATCGGAGACAAAATTTTAGTTGATGGAAATACAGCTTGTGGTCTGGGAGCAGTCTATGGTGGAGCAACTGTTGCAGCCTGGTATCCAATAACTCCTTCAACATCTGTTGTTGAAGCTTATGAGAGTTATGTTAAAGAATTTAGAGTAGACCCGATTACCGGTCAAAATAACTATGCAATTGTTCAAGCCGAGGACGAATTAGCTGCTTTGGGAATGGTAATTGGTGCTTCATGGAATGGAGCCCGCTCTTTTACAGCAACCTCTGGTCCGGGAGTCTCACTAATGAACGAATTTTTAGGCCTTGCGTATTTTGCTGAAATTCCGGCTGTACTAATTGATGTTCAAAGAACAGGTCCATCAACGGGTATGCCAACCAGAACTCAGCAATCAGATATTCTACTTGCTGCTTATGCCTCACATGGTGACTCAAAACATGTTTTATTGTTTCCCAGTACACCGAAAGAATGTTTTGAGTTCACTGCCACAGCACTCGATTTGGCAGAGCGACTTCAAACACCAATCATTTTGTTGACCGATCTTGATCTGGGAATGAATGATCATGTCAGTGATCCATTTGTATGGGATGAAAACAGAAAATATGACAGGGGTAAAGTCTATGATGCCTCTGATTTGGATAAAATTGAAAAATTTGGTAGATACTTGGATACAGATGGAGATGGAATCCCATATCGAACATATCCCGGCACTCACCCAACAAAAGGATCTTTCTTCACACGAGGCACATCACACAATGAATACGCCGGCTATACTGAGGATGGAGAGGATTATGTCAAAAATGTAGATCGCCTTCTGTTAAAGTGGGAAACAGCAAAAACAATTGTCCCGGCACCAGATCTTTATCAAGCGAATAATAACTCCAAAGAAGGGATTTTGTTTTTCGGCACTTCAATGTATTCAGCTGAAGAATCATTGGATCAACTCGCAGAAAAAGGATTAAAAATGGATGCTATTAGAATTAAATCATTCCCTTTCAATAATACCGTTGAGAATTTTATTCATTCACATGATGTAGTTTACGTTATTGAACAAAACAGAGATGCTCAACTCAAAAGCCTGTTAGTAAACGAGTTGAGTATCGACCCCAACAAATTGATTTCAATTCTTAACTATGATGGGATGCCAATAACAGCCTATAAAATAACATCCAATATTTTGGAAAAATCCAAATTCACAATTGCTCAAACTGCCAATATCTAAATAGAATGACTTATCAAAGACCCACTTTTAAACATCCTGGACTTCCTAAAAATAACTTAGGCTACACATTTAAAGAATATGAAGGCGGTTTGTCTACGCTCTGTGCAGGATGCGGCCACGATTCCATCAGTGCTTCGATTGTTGAAGCATGTTTTAAACTTAATATAGAGCCTCACAAAGTAGCAAAACTTTCAGGTATTGGATGTTCATCAAAAACACCAACTTACTTTTTGGGGAATTCACATGGATTTAACTCTGTGCATGGAAGGATGCCTTCAGTGGCAACTGGAGCAAGTTTAGTAAATCAGGAATTAATGTATTTTGGTGTTTCAGGAGATGGAGATTCCGCATCAATAGGTATGGGACAATTCGTCCATGCAATAAGAAGAAACCTCAACATGGTTTATATTGTCATGAACAACGGTTGTTACGGTTTAACAAAAGGTCAGGATTCAGCTACGGCAGATGAAGGTTCAAAAAGTAAAGCCGGATCAGTGAACATGTTTCAGGCCATTGACCTTGCAGGATTGGCTTTGGAATTAGGAGCAGGTTTTGTAGCTCAAAGTTTTTCTGGTGATAAAACACAACTTATTCCGTTAATTGAAGCGGCTATGAAATACGAAGGTTTTGCTTTCATCAATGTCATTTCTCCTTGCGTCACGTTCAACAATAATGTAGGCTCTACAAAATCTTACGATTACGTAAGACAGCATATTGAAGCAACATCTACTATTGACTTCGTTCCAATACAGGAGGAAATACTTACTAATTATAAAGAAGGCGATCACAAAAACATTAAATTACATGATGGATCTTATGTCATGTTAAATAAACTTGAAAAAGATTGGGATCCGGGTGACAAAAATTCTGCCTTTTCTGCCCTTCAAAAAGCCAGAGACAAACAAGAAATTTTAACAGGATTGATTTATTTAGAGGAGAATCCAACCAATCTAAACAAACTTCTAAATACCAATTCTTCAAAACCACTAAGCAAATTAACAGAAAAAGAATTGTGCCCGGGTACAAAAACTCTTCAGATAATTAATGACGGTTTCAAATAGTAACTTGTAAAATATTTTAATGTAATAAACACATATTCCAGTCTAAATATAGACAAGTTATTAAATAAAAAAAGTCCTTCCATATTACTGGAAGGACTTTTTTATTGGTAGCATTCAAACCTGATACTATTTTACAATGCTAATTTTTTCAACATGCTGTCCGTTGTTAGACGAAATCACAACAAAGAATGTACCGCTGTTAAACTCCTTCAAATCAATTGAAGTTTTTAACTCTTGTCCTTCGAACTGTTGATTGAAAACTCTTCTTCCCAATAAATCCATAACTGAGAGATCAATTGATGTATTTTTTGAGAAAGATGCTTCTACCCAAAAACTTCCAGTATTAGGATTAGGATAAACATTTATTGATGTTAGAATGTCAAGTGAAATAGTACCCACTGCTTCTTCAAGAACAACTGTAAACTCTCTGATACAACCATTTGCATCAGTAACAATCACCGTATAAGTTCCAGGCGCAAGATTAGTAATCATTGGATCTGTAGAGCCATTGTTCCAAAGATAAGTAAATGGTGCGGTGCCTCCAGTTGCGGTAGCAGCAATTGTGCCATTGTCTTTTCCTTTAACAGGTTTTATAACATCAATTTTTGTACTAATTTGTCCTGGTGTTACCACATCAAGTTCGACAGTTTTCTTGCATCCATTTGCATCTGTAACTTCGCATGAATAAGTTCCCTGCGCCAATCCGGTTAGATCTTCAGTTGTGCTACCATTATCCCACAGATAAGTGTATGGCGCTGTGCCACTTGTAACGGTAAGATCAATTACACCATTTGAATCACCAAAACATAGAGGATCAGAAACAACAGATGCTATTCTTTGTCCGCTGTCTAACAATTCAATTTCTTTCTTTGTAGTGCAACCATTCTGGTCTGTTATGATAACTGAGTAATTTCCTTCCGGAAGATTCTCAGCAACAGCACCATTTAAATTAGGGTCATGAGACCATGTATAATTTAACGAACCTCCGTTGCTATTAATATCAAGTGCAATTGCCCCATTTCCTTGATTGCAATCTGGAGTGGTTGTAAAAGCATTATTGATGTTTATATAATATAATTCTGATACACTGATTAGCCCTGAAACAGTTGAAACACCATTCGCATCAGTGATGGTAACTGTGTAATTACCTGCAGCAATGTTGCATGGGTCCTCTGTAGTTACACCATTACTCCAAGCATAGGTATAAGGGGCAGTTCCATTCATTACAGAAATATCGATACAACCATCTGATCCACCCTTACAAGTGGCATTGGTAATTCCGACATTACTTATATTTGGAATTGAAGAATTACTAGAAACAGTAATTGTTTGACAAAGTTGATCAACTCCGCATGTGTTTGTTGTAGTCAAACACACGGTATATGTGCCATCTGCAGCATAAACATGTACCGGATTTACCTCAGTTGATGTTTCACCATCACCAAAATCCCATAAATATGAACTAGGTACTCCAGTGGAAGCATCTAAGAAATTCACACTTAGTAAATTTGATGAATAATTGTAAACTGCATCAGGTACTTTGGCCAATTGGTCTTCCGTGATAACAACAGATGAATATGACACACAACCGCTGGTAGTATTTGTTATTGCAATAATATAGGTACCTTTTGCGTTAACTGTTGGTGTGTATGTATTTGCACCTGATACGATGTTACCGTCCTGAGTTGTCCACAAAACAGAAATATTGCCACCTTGACTTGACTGAGATCCATTCAACTGAATTGTAGAAACGTTACAGTTAAGTTCTCCACCTTGACCTGCATTTGCTAAAGGAACATTTGCATCAGCTAAGACAGTGACACTTGATGTATCTGTACAAAGGCTAACTTTGTTGCTCACAATTAAAAAATACTGACCAGCTGCGTTCACATTTGCAATATTTGTATTGGCACCACTTACAATATTACCACCAATTGTGTACCAAGAGTATGTAATATCATTGCCTGAGGTAGACTGAGTTCCATCCAGGTTAATATTGGTGTTAGAACAGTTAATTTGACTTGGAGCCTGAATAACAGAAGTTGCAGGTGAAATATTTTGCACAACTATTGATTCATCCTCTGAAGTACATCCACTAATTAAGTGTGTTACAATCAAAGTATATGTTCCGCCCTTGTTGACTGTTGCTTTATTTGTTTTACCTCCACTTACAATATTTCCATTGGATGTTATCCAATCATATTGGATGTTGTTACCTGAAGTAGATTTTGATCCATCCAAAACAATCTGAGGGTTTGGACAATTTACAGTCCCATCACTTCCAGCATCAGCTTTGGTAGGTGTGAAATTAGCACTTATTTTTGCTTCATCCGTTCTCGTACATCCTGTGCTTGTATTTGTAACCAATAATTTATAGTTTCCAGCTTTATCAACTACAGGCATCAGAGTATTGGCTCCACTGACAATATGCCCATTGGTTGTGGTCCATAGGTATGTTATGTCGCCTCCTGATTCGCCATCACCCTCCAATTCCAGAGTTGGATGGATACAATTTAGCAACTCGTCCTCTCCTGCATAAGCTTCAGGCAATGGATCGGCAGATACTGTGTACGGAAGCGTTTTTTTACAGGCATTTGCGTCAGTTATTACTACTGTATAATTGCCGGCAGCAAGACCCGAGATATTTTTAGTATTCTTACCATTACTCCACGAATAAGTGTACCCGGGCACTCCTCCGGAAACATCCAAATTGATTGCCCCGCCAAAATCCCCTTCACAACCCTCATCTATTATGGTTGATACAGCATCTACTGCGTCCGGTTCGCTTACATCAATATCATTTGAAACTACAAAAATTCCGTTTTTATCTGTCACAGTTACACTGTAAGTTCCTGCACCTAGTCCATAGACATCCTGAGTGGTAGCACCATTACTCCACTTATAAGTGAATGGTTGGTTTCCTTGTACAGTTGAGATTCCAATACTTCCTGTCTTCGTTCCGTTGCATTTTACGTTAACTACCTGATCAACTAAATAATTTAACGCACAAGAAGACACGTATGAATACTGACCACTAGTTGATTTTTGACCTGACTCATAAACCTTTTTGGTTTGAGGACAGATTGCATATATGGTTGGGTAGTATGTGATAGCATAATTGGAAGCCACATAGGAAGTAGATGAATTAAGGTCAATTATTGGATACGGTGTACCAGCAACCCAATTACCTTGTGTACCTCCAACACATCCTGACGGACCGTAAAGGCATGCTAGATTTGTTGAGAGGTCTGCTTCAATAAAAAACACCATCACTTCATTTGTTCCACTTGGGCCATATTGATTGTAAAGACCCTCCAACGCACCAGAGTTGTGATAATTCCAACATGGTCCGCACCATGTGGCAGAAAAATCAATATAAACAGTTTTGCC
>JAEUUM010000518.1 GCA_016787375.1 Saprospiraceae bacterium | reverse complement strand
GATATGGTGCAGAATTGAGATCTGCCGGTGTTATCGTATGATAAACTACATCATCAACCAAAAACTCAATTTTATTATCCACCCAAATGACTGAAAACACATGAAATTCATCCTGAAAATTCGCATTACCTGAAAGGTACTTTGTACCTGTTTTGAACTGGTGTTCAGCAACACTAGCACCATAATGGACTGTTCCCAGAACCCGGTTAGGAATATCGCCTGTCAGCTCCATGATATCTATTTCACCGCAAGATGGCCATTTGACTGCATCAATATTTGAACCCAACATCCAAAGAGCAGGCCAAACTCCCTTACCCTCAGGTAACGCGGCTCTTATATCAATTCGTCCAAATTTAAACTGCTGCTTACCCTTGGTTACCAAGCGGGAAGAAGTGTATTCACTGTTAGCAAAAGATTGCTTTTTTGCAGTAATCACTAAGTTTCCATCTACTAGTGAGGTATTATCTTCACGATAATATTGTAGTTCGTTGTTACCCCATCCACAGTTAGACGGACATCCATTTCCTGTTTCAAATGTCCAGTTAGAAGTATTCAAGGTATCTGCATTAAACTCATCTGCCCATACTAGAGTATAGTTTGGATATGTCAATGGTGTGGTGTATCCACTATTTGGTATGATTAAACCTGCTGCATTATCATCATCATCCATGATTGTAATGTTTGCTATATCCGGATTTAATTTAACGTTTTGAGGATTATATAATTTAACCTTAAATGACTCTTTACCCTCCTTGACTTCATCACCTATTATTTTAATCTCAATTATTTTAATCGTTTCGTCAGGAGAAAAAATCAAGGGGGTTTTGGTAAGAACTTCGTAATCAAACGCATTTTTAGCAGAGCCTTCCAGAGCGGAAAAAGCAACCACAGCGTTGGTTTTGTTTTCACCTGATAGTGTCAATTCGAGTTTTACGATTTGATCTACATCACCTTCATCTACCGTTACATCGCTTAGTGTAATCACAGGCATGTTTAATTCATCAGGAATTCCGTTATCCTCTTTTATACAACCAAATAAAAAAATAAACATCACAATTGTTACTGCAATGGTGAACATATTGAATTTTGAGCTATGCATCATTTTGTTTTGTTTTTAGAATTAATTGTTTCATTAAATTGCCGTTTGATAAACCCTCACATAATCCACAAGCATTTTGGCAGGAAATACATTTTCATCAACTCCTTTTTTTCCACCCCAATTTCCGCCTACTGCGATATTCATGATGAAATGAAAATTTTTGTCAAATGGCCAATAATCTGATCCTCTCCGGTTATTTTTATATGTGGCATATTTATCATTATTAAAAAAGAAATCTATCTTTTCGGTATTCCATTCAATTGCATACAGGTTAAATTCTGTCCCAAGATTTTTTGTTTGTATGCCTTTACTTAAATGTGCTTTGGCTGTATGAACAGAACCAAATAGACTATCGGGCATGTATCCAACATTCTCCGCAATGTCAATTTCACCGCTTTTCGGCCACCCACCGTAATACATATCATCAGGCATCATCCAAAATGCCGGCCAAAGTCCAAGCCCAATGGGAATTTTTGCACGAATTTCTATTTTCCCATATTTCCATGAAGCCTTCCCTTTACTTAATAATCGCGCCGAAGTATAAAACTGATTTGCAATATTTTGCTTGTGGGCTTCAATAGTCAGACTTCCATTCTCAACTCTGCAGTTATTCAAATTTTCAATTGAATAATACTGCAGTTCATTATTTCCCCAGCCACATAAGTCAGGACACCCATCTCCCTCATTATATCTCCATTTGGTACTGTCAGGTAATCCTGTGTAGTTGAATTCGTCAGACCAAACCAAAAGATATTTTGAAGGTTGCAAACTTAAAAATTTCGATTCTGCGCAGCTTTGCAAACAACAAGTCAACAAAATAACAACTATAAAATGCTGATAACTAACTTTTGACACCTGGCTTCTTAGTTTAGGATTTGGGTTAATTAAATCAATTTATTTATGCCCGAGTGGACTATTGTTTAACAAAAACCAGTTCAAACCAACCCTCAGCCTTGGGTGTTCCTTTCTGTTCTCTTTGTCTGGTACGAACCACAAGCTTTGATTCTGTCAGCATGACTATATCCAGCAAATTATCAGAATCCCAAACACCCATGAATTGATCATCAGGGAGCAAAATTTGATCACGGCCATTAATTCCGGTACCTTCCAGGAACGCAAATGTACTTATTCCGGGATCATAGGCTTCAGCTTTGTAGCCATTCCATGGATTCACAGTTGCAACATTGTTTTTATATTGAAAAACAAAACCTTCAAAGGTAAAGCAAAAACCGTCATCATATTGCTCTTTCTGAAGCCCATCAACAGGTGAAGTATACCAAGAATAATCATCATAGGTTGGGCCAACTTTAACAGCACCTGCTTCATGACTCAAAGTCCAGCATTTACCAACCGGAGAACAATCACCTGTTAATAACGCCAATTTGGGGCTACAAACGAGTGGAGCGTCTTTTAAAACATTTACTTTCTTTGTGGAATAACTTGTGCCACTTCCATTTGACTTTGATACGTAAAGGGTGATTGGGTACTCACCAATTTTACTGAATGAGACAGTATCAATAGCTTTGTTTGAAGTTGCAGGAATACCTCCCTTAAAACTCCATAAGCGTTGAAAATTACCTGTAGAAAGATCTTTTACCAAAAACCTGCTGGAGGAATCTCCATCCAAAGGCTCAATTGTAAATTGTGGCGGATCTGGAGGTGTGCCCAAATTGAATAAATCATCTCTGTCAGATTTACACCCAACAAATATTACAGTTAAAGTAAAAATTATATAGATTATCTTCTTCTTCATTTTTTGATCATGTTTACAAAAATTACTAAAAATCAATCAATTATATCCTGGATTTTGTGTAATTGCCCCATTCGTTGCCTGAATTTGAGAGAGCGGAATGGGGAATAACTCATGCTTTCCAACAACAAAACCCAATGGCCCAAAAAGCTTTCCAGCCTGGCCAGTTCTTACAACATCAAAAAAACGGTGGGCCTCAAGACCTAATTCAAGTCTTCTTTCTCGGTATATTGCTTGCAATAACTCAGGTCCTGAAAAATTAATATTTGGGATTTTTACCCTTGTGCGAACCTGATTGAGAGAAGTTTTAGCACTCAACTCGTCACCTGCCTGGTAGGCAGCTTCTGCATGCATTAGCAAAACATCTGCATACCTGATTACACGATCGTTGGAGCCTCCATTCGGGGCAGGATCACCAAACGGTGCCTCTTCACTTTTGTTGTTAAAATATTTTTTTGGATAGTATAAATATGGCAAACCACCAGTTGCATCAATTGTAAAAATTCCCCTATCACCCATTGGTTCACCTAAACGAAAAACAGTAGATTTTAATCTTGGATCCTCAAAACCTTCTTTAAAAAATTCATCCACAAAATTTTGAGTCGGAATGTTAAACCCAAATCCACCAAACTTACCACGTGCTCTTTGAAAAACATTGGTAAAATTACCTTCATTTGCATTGTTTTTACCCCAGTTTCCTCCAGATGCATTCATATATTGAATTTCGAATACAGATTCTTGGTTATTTGCGCCATAGGACTGAAAGATATCTGCATAATCCGGAGTCAATTGGTATTCGTTTGATTGAATAACTGACTCTGCAGTAACTTTAGCTTCAACCCACTTATTTCTCCAAAGATACACCTTTGTTAAAAGAGATTGTGCGGCGCCTTTTGTTGCTCTTCCAAGGTCAGCTGAGGCGTATTCACTTTTCAACCACAATGTTTCTGAAGCCTCTTTTAAATCTTTCTCAATAAAATCCCAAATTTGATCTCTTGTAGACCTTTGAATATTATATTCCGAAGGTGCCAGAACATGATCAACAAGAGGAACTCCACCAAACATAATCACAAGATTATAGTAATTCCATGCTCTGATGAATTTTGCTTCACCTAAAATTCTTGCTTTCAATTTTTCGTCCATGTTGATGTTTGGTACTTTTTCCAGAACGACATTTGCTCTGTATATTCCCTCATAATCAGCACCCCATT
>JAEUUM010000499.1 GCA_016787375.1 Saprospiraceae bacterium | reverse complement strand
GATGTTGAAGATCCTTCAGGACTGGCAGCTGGAACTTACAATGTTACTGTAACAGATGCGAATGGTTGTACCAAAACAGCTAATATTACCATTACAGAGCCCACAAACCTAATTGTAACTGCAACACAGTCGAATATTTTATGCAATGGAGATAAAACAGGAACAATAAATCTATCTGTTACTGGAGGTACTCCTGGATATTCTTTTGATTGGGACAATGCCCCGGATGTTCAAAATCCGACAGGTCTTAAAGCTGGAAGTTACATGGTAGTTGTTTCAGATAAAAACGATTGTTATGTTAAACTAACCGTTCAACTTACAGAACCCAATCCTATAGTAATTACCTCCTCAGTAATTAAACCAACATGTTTCAACGGAAAAAATGGCCAAATTCAAACCAATGTTACTGGTGGAACCGCTCCGTATGTTTTCGATTGGGATAATGCCCAAGACATTCAAAACCCATCAAATCTTGGGATTGGCACTTATAATTTAACAGTAACTGACAAAAACGGTTGTACCAGCAAACATACTGTAACCATATCTGGTTATCAAAATTCTTGTATAAATATTGGAGATTATATTTGGATTGATGGTAATAAAAATGGATTACAAGACGGATCAGAAAAAGGAGTTAACGGAATAAAAGTAAATTTAATTGATATTGGTCCTGACATGTTGGTTGGAACATCAGATGATAAAATTGTAGCTACTCAAACAACAAAAACAAAAGGACTTGAGCAAGGATATTATTTGTTTGAAAATGTTGATGCAGGTAAATATGTAATCATGTTTATGCCTGATTTAACCGTTTACAAATTCACAAAAACTAATCAAGGATCAAATGATTTGATTGATTCAGATGCGAATACTTCAACTGGCAAAACAGATATCTTCACCATTGTTAACGGAGACAAGGACAATCTAAGTTTTGATGCCGGGCTTTGTCTTGTGTGTGAAAATCTGACAAATGGTGGTACAATTGGTTACGATGAGACTTTATGTAGTCCGGGATCAATTTCCTCTGACATTGTAAATATCACCTTACCATCAGGAGGTTCTGGAACAATAGAGTATGTCTGGATGTATTCAACCAAAGATCCTCAATTTTCTGCCAACAATCCGGACTGGTATCCTATCGCAAACTCTAATTCACCAAGTTACAGCCCTGGGAAACTTTTTGAAACAACTTATTTTGTACGATGTGCACGACGTGAGGGATGTACAATTTATTCCGGTGAGTCAAACGAAGTCACAAAAACAGTGCTTCAAAATCCAATCATTGCGCAGATTACTGAAAAACCTTTGGCACCAATTTGCAAAAAGCAAGTAGCAAATTTTTCAGCACTTGAAAACAACATTCCTGGAATTCAATATTACTGGTATTTTGGACCGGACGCAAACCCTACTGCTGCTGTTGGCAAGGATGCTTCAACTTTTTGGACAAGCTCCGGATCTAAGGTGGTAACTTTAACAGTATCTGTTAATGGATTTTGTACAACTAATGCCGTTGCAGTCGTAACAGTTGGTAATTGTATTTCTAATAAAATAAAAATTGTTTCATTTGAGGCTAAAACAAGTGACGGAGTTACTGCTGATTTAACTTGGAAAACAAATCCTCTACCAGATCAACACTCCTTCAAAATTGAAAAATCAAATGATGGATTGATTTTTAATGAAATTTTGAAAACGGCTGGATTTAAGGACTACTCCGGACAATATAATGAGAAAGATAATACCAAAAATTCAGGTATTGTCTACTACAGAATTAAGCTGGAAACATCAAAAGGTGAAGTTGAATTTTCAGAAATTAAGTTAATTAATTTTGACCTAATTCCTGTCCAAGAGTTTAATATTTACCCAAATCCTACAACCGGACAACTTTACCTTGACGCAAAACTTCCTCTTGAAGAAAATTGTGACATTATTATTACAGATCTTTTAGGAAGGATATTAATCAGACAATCATTCAATAAGGATACAGAAAACTCCAATATTGATGTTTCTGAATTCACTAATGGTGTGTATTTAGTACAGATTAGAAATAAAAACAATACAACTATTTTCAACAAAACAATTTTGAAGCAATAGTTAACTAAAATTTAATTCAAGGCCTCATCATTTTGATGGGGCCTTTTTTTTTACGGCATGAAATTTGAAATAATAAATTGGATTTAATGTAAAATAAATTTAAATTGCCCAATATTTCTCTCCCAATACCGGTTTAAAACCAGAAATCGTACTGCCTCAAAGTCCTAAAAAATTTACTAATCAAATTAATCAACCATGAGGCTTGATACTTATCGGTCTTTGACTGCACTTATTATTTTTTTTGGCATCATATCATTTTCATATGCCAAAGATGATGGTATTATTAAATCCTACAGACTTTCTGACAATACTGTAGTAAAAGTTGCTATACATGACTTTACCTGTGACAATATAACTAATGGTGGTGCAATTGCAGGTGATGAAATAGGTTGTCCAAACCCAATTTTTGATCCAACAAAAATTGTTAACATCCAGTTACCAAGTGGAGGATCTGGTGCTATTGAATACATTTGGATGTTTACTACTGAAGACCCAAACAAACCTGTAGCAACTTGGAATCCAATTCCAAACACCAATTCATTTGAATATGATCCAGGGCCAATAAACGTCACGACCTATTTTATCAGATGTTCACGAAGAGCTGGCTGCACTTTGTATACTGGTGAAACGAATTATGTAAAAAAAGAAGTGAAATGTTGCCCCGGTAACGTTACAGATGGTGGTTTAATTGGCCCAGACCAAAACAGTTGCACCATCCCCTACAATCCTTCCATTATTAACAATATTCAACTACCAACAGGCGGTGGTGGAACAATTATTTATGAGTGGTTGGTTTCAAATGTTGGTGGTTCAGTCAATAATGGCACATGGGCTGTAATCGGTGGTGCCAATGGCAATAGTTATGACCCTCCAATAATAGATAAAACTACATATTATGTGCGGAGAGCAACAGTGGAGTTGTGCAACGGTTGGGAATATTCAAATACTGTAAAAATTACAGTAACAGATGGAGTAAGCTTGAGCAATACTAAAACGCATCCATCCTGTTTTGAAGGGAAAGATGGCACAATATCCATAACCGTATTAAAAGGTCAAAGTCCATTCATGTACAAATGGAGTAACAATAACAACAATTCTTCATTCCAAAATAATCTTGGAGGTGGGACTTACACTGTTACTGTAACTGATGCGAACGGATGTACTGCAAAGGAAATTATCACATTAAATGATCCCCCGGAAATTTTAATTTCTGGCAATTCAACTCCAACTACATGTTTTGGTGGATTTACAGGAAAAGTCAACATATCAGTTTCTGGAGGGACTCCAAATTATTCATTTTTATGGAGTTCGGGTGAGGTGAGCCAAAATATTTCAAACAAATCAGCTGGCACCTACACAGTTACAGTAACTGATTCAAAATCTTGCAGTAAAGTAAAAAGCTTCACAATTCAAGATGCTCCTGAAATTAATTTTACAACTTCAATTAACCACAATAAATGTTTCAATGACAATAAAGGCTCTATTCAGCTTAATGTATCAGGTGGCACACCATCCTATTCGTATATTTGGTCAAATGGAAGTACAAATAACCCAGCAACTAATCTAACCGCTGGAAATTATACGTTCACTATTACAGATTCAAATGGTTGTAAAAAAATTGGTAATGCTATAGTGAATAATGGTCCGCAAATAAATGTAGCTGGCTCAGTAAGCAACGTGACTTGCTTTGGACAAAATAATGGTTTTATTTCACTTACTGTTTCTGGTGGCACTCCAAATTATACCTACAAATGGAGCAACGGCCCGGTTACAAAAGACCTCGCTAATGTAGTAGCAGGAAATTACTCTGTAACGATAACCGATGCCAATGCTTGTACGTCTGTTCAATCATTTGTTGTCTCACAACCCAATGACTTGGTGGTAACCGGTATTTCTACTAACCCGGCTTGCTTCAATTCAACTAATGGGTCAGTTGATGTTTCAGTTTCGGGTGGTACTTCTCCTTATACTTATATGTGGAACGGAGTCGCAGGAAACCAAGATTTGAATAATGCACCTGCAGGTACATATA
>JAEUUM010000491.1 GCA_016787375.1 Saprospiraceae bacterium | reverse complement strand
CGCCTGAAGCACTCAACAACCTTGGCAATTTACTTGAAGTAGGCGACTATGTAAAATTTGCAAAAGCTGTTCCTCCGGACGAAATACATGAACATGTAATGCAAATGGCTCTTTCCTTCATTGAAAAAACCAAATCATGAGGTATATTGAGCAATTACCAATCATTCAACTTTTTACAGGTGCATTTAATTGGGCAAATGCATGGATATTGATATTGCTACCTTTGGTTTGGTTGCTATACTTTGTTTTTAAGGTTCGCCAACCGGCGGCATTTACATTTTCAGACCTTTCCGGGATAAAATCCAAAACCAGTTTTAAGGTGCGATTGTTGAAAAAAATTCCCCCGATCAACTTGTTTGGGCTCAGTTTTTTGATTATTGCCCTTGCCAGGCCTCAAACATTTTTGAAAGATGAAAGTATCAAAGCGAACGGCATTGATATATTGTTGTCACTGGATGTGTCCAGCAGTATGTTGTCAAAAGATTTTGAACCTGACAGACTATCAGTCGCAAAAAAAGTTGCCGCAGATTTCATTGATAAACGGAAATATGATCGCATTGGTCTTGTCATATTCAGTGGTGAAGCGTTTACTCAATGCCCTGTTACATCCGATCATGAAGTATTAAAACAACTATTGAATGTTGTTGAACCCGGAATCTTAGAAGACGGTACTGCTATTGGAATGGGATTAGCAACAGCTGTCAACAGACTCAAAGATAGCAATGCCAAGAGTAAGGTTGTAATATTAATGACAGATGGTGTGAACAACGCAGGCTACATAAAACCGGAAATAGCTCAAAACCTCGCTAAAACTTTGGGAGTAAAAGTTTATACCATAGGAATCGGTTCCACAGGTCAAGCATTAACACCAGTTGCCAGAAGATTTGATGGAAGTTATGTTTACGGTGTGTCCAATGTAGAAATAGATGAAAATTTACTGGTAGGAATAGCAGATTCTACAGGCGGGCAGTATTTTAGGGCAAAATCAGGGAAAGAACTTTCTGCTATTTACAACGATATTGATCAAATGGAGAAAACAGTTATTGACGTAAAAAGTATGAAAAAATTTAGTGAGGAATTTAGATTTTTCCTTGCGACAGGATGTTTGTTACTCGCACTTGCCGCTTTTCTTAAATATTTTTACATCAAACCCCTTGTGTGACAGAGAATGGTAAGATTTGAAGAACCTTGGTATCTTTTGGGTATATTGATTGCATTGACCATTGTTCCCTTTTTGACTTATTATCATAAAAGGCAGTTAGAACAATTCAGTAAGTTCGCCAGTCCTGATTTATTACCAGGATACTCCGAAAAAACCAGAAGGAGGAAATTAACGGAAAACTTACTTATTTTACTTGCCATTATGTTAGTAAGTATTTCTCTTGCGAATCCGCAATGGAGTACAACAAAAACAACTCTCAACAATTCGAAAACCGATATCTTTATTGTTTTGGATGTGTCGAGAAGCATGACAGCAGAGGACATAAAACCTTCCAGACTTGACAAGTCAAAACAATTTCTATACAGGCTTTTAGATCAATTAAAATCAAATAGGATTGGCTTGATACTATTCGCTGGCCGAGCTTACCTGCAGATGCCATTGACAGAAGATCTCGGTGCTGTAAACTCTTTTATTAATGGCGCTGATCCTGATATGATACCCACCCAAGGTACAGCTATTGGTGCATCAATTGATTTGGCTATGCGGATGTTCAACCTGGAATCACAATCCGGAAAAATGATCGTAGTAGTAAGCGATGGTGAAGATCACGATGAAAATGCTGTTGAAAAAGCGAAAATTGCAAAAGAAAGCGGTGCTGAGGTTATCACCATTGGAGTAGGCACCTCAGAAGGAGGTACTATGCCTGTGTACAATGTTGGGATCAAAGATGTAAAAAAGGATGAAAACGGTGAACCAATTATTACCAAACTCAACAAATCTGCAATGAAAGAAATAGCAGAAGCCGGAGGAGGTATGTATTTTAATGCAACAGACGGAGAAACTGCTATTTCAAAGATTAAATCCATCACTTCAGGTGAAAAATCCATGCACCTAAAAAAGCATCGTTACACAGATTACGAAAGTTTTTTCCAGTGGTTTTTGGCGCCTGCATTGTTGATATTAATTTTGTTATTCTTTAGAAATAGAGCCTTTATTTTAGGTATAAAACAAAGTAGAAACCCAAAAAACAATACTTTACTTTACTTATTGGCAATAATTTGTACATCAATGAATCTAAATGCTCAGGAATCACTTAATTCTGCAAGAAATGGAGACAAACTTTATAAAGAAGGTAAATATGCTGAAGCAGAGCAAAAATACACCTCTGCTCTAAAGAAAACACCAGATAACAATTCCCTGGTTTACAATAAATCCAACTGCCAGTACCAACAAAAAAACTACTCAGAAGCAGAAAAGGCTTATGATAAGGTTATCCGTTCAAAAGCAGACATAGATTTAAAGGCCAAAGCCTACTATAATCAAGGCAACACTCATTTTAATCAACAGAAATATTCAAATGCTATTCAAGATTACCGAAACTCGCTCAAAATAAAGCCCGATGATGTTGAAGCCAAGAAAAATTTGTCAATAGCACTTCTTAAACATAAACAGCAACAGCAAAAGGAAAATCAAAAAGAAGACAAAAACAAAAAAGACCCTAAAGAGAAGCAAAAAGACAACAAGCAAAATTCGAATGACAATCAAAAACAGAGTCCGAAACAACAACAAAAATCGAAAGAAGAAGCTGAAAGACTCTTGAAAATTATAGAAAACGAAGAAAAGAATGTCATGAAAAAACTGCCTAAACAAAGGGCACAAGATAATGTTAATGAAAAAGATTGGTAACTCAAAATTTTAAAAACTATGAAAAACATTTTATTACTTTTTTCAATTTTGTTCCTGACGAGGCTAACAGCTCAAGATAATTCAATCGTTGTAGAAGTCTCACCTGAATCGGTTTTAATGGACAATGAATTTGAGGTTAGTTTCACAGTTGAAAATGCGGAAATTAAATCAT
>JAEUUM010000480.1 GCA_016787375.1 Saprospiraceae bacterium | reverse complement strand
CTGATTTACTTCAATCGAAACATCCCCAACTACTGTGCGTGGTCCGTATATTTTCTGGAGGTGAGTTGCTCTGAGTATCATAATTGGGTTTGTATTTTGAAACGTAAATTTAAAGTGATATGTTGATATCAAGTTCCCAATTGGGTCTTAAAGGTTCGGGTTTTTTTCTAAAAATTGGCTCTGCTTGTTTTCTTGGAAATAAACTCACCGGATCCCAGATTCCATTGTCGTTTTCATCAACTACAATCACCACCTCGTATCCACCAGGCAATTGATTTGCCAATTTGGCCTCCCATTTGGTTTGATTTTTTATACTGTATTTTGAAATTTCCTCCCCTCCGGCATTTAAAAGCTGCAGAACATAGGGCTTGCTTTGGTCGAGATTGCTCAAATGGATACTTATATTGCCCAAATCTTTGGATGCAAGGACCTTCCAGTCAGCTTTGATGGTATCATTTTTATTACCAAACATATCTGTAAGACATCCGGGTAGTAAAAGCATTTTATAACTTGTATTGTCTTTCCAATTTGCATTTATAAACAAGCTCCTTGGTTTCTCTTTTTTTATTTCAAGATAACGACCAAAATGGTAAACTACACTATCTGCTTTTATCAATATTTTGGAGGTGTCAATGTTGATTAATGGATTTGTAAGATCAATTTGAATTGATTGGGATGCAGTTATTCTCTTGTTGAAAAATGCCTTTTGGTTTAGAAGTTTTAGGTTTTTACGCCTCTTGTCTTCTTTGGTGGCTGAGGGCTTTACAAATATTGTATCTTTTTTAATACCATTATCAAATCTTATTTGCCAGTCTGTGGCTGGTTCGGGCAAATACCAAACCTTAAGAGTGTCTTTATCGATTTCGGAAATGTAATTCTGCCCTGAGGTGATGATCTCTGTTTTTACCTGTTGCGGGTTTCCGCTAAAGCCGCATTGAATCAGACCATAGCGGTCAATTTTTTTATCAAGTAAACGGGGTGGATTTAATGTTTTTGAAATTTCTATTGCAGAAATTACCTTCTGCTGATTTCTCCCCACCACTATTGAAGTATCTGAAAATCCAATCAGTTCACTATCTAGATCATACAGGTAATTAAAATTATCATCTTTTAAGGCAAACAGCTTATAGGTTCCGGGACGAATATTTTGAATAGTAAATGTTCCAATTTCATTTGTTTTAGCAAAATAGTCAGGTTTCCTTTTACAAATTACAGAATCCTGATCAGAGTCGTAAAGCATTACAAACACCTCTTTTGCACTCTCTTTTGTCAAGCTCAATTTAATGGTGCTAAAAAGACTTGCACTATCTATTTGGTCGCCTGTAGAGAACACATACCTCAAATCTTTTACTACATTTCCTTCGGTTAAATCTTTAATAGATGAGCCAAAACTAATAGAATAGGTGGTATTGGGTTTTAATTCTTCACGATTATCAAAGTTAAAAACAACTGTTTTACCCTTCAAAACAACTTTAGGTGGATATACAGTTGGAGGGGAAACACCCAATTGGGCTGGTGCATTGTCAAGCACGACCCATTCGTTAAATTTAAATTGAATTGGCTCTTTTTTAAAGTTTTTCCTGCCTGAAATGGATGATCGAAGAGAATCTGCTTTTGGAGGTGTAAGGTCTTTTGCCCCACCTTCAGGTGCTATTGGGTTGGCACAAGAAGCCATTAATATTGAAATTAATATGCTAAATGCACTGATTATTAAATAATTATGTCTTAGAGCCAAAATAGTATATTAATAAAGAAAAAAATTCAAAGCTCAAAATTAGGAAATTATCTTTGATTCATAGGGTGATATCTTAAAACGACATCACGCAGATAATCAGTATCAAGGTGTGTGTATATTTCAGTAGTAATAATTGATTCATGTCCGAGCATATCTTGTACTGCCCGCAAGTCTGCCCCGCCTTCCACCAAATGAGTGGCAAAAGAGTGCCTGAAAGTATGAGGGCTTACCGTTTTTTGAATTCCTGCCTTTTCAGCGAATTCTTTGATGATATAAAATACCATTACACGAGTCATTTTTCGTCCATTTCGGTTTAGAAAGACAATATTTTTAGAATCTTCTTTAATATTGTTCATCTTTTGCCTGATGGATTTTAGATATATTTCAAGATATTTAATGGCTTCAGCGCCAATTGGTACGAGCCGTTCTTTGTTGTTTTTTCCAATCACCCTTATAAACCCAATATCGAGAAACAGATTGGATATTTTGAGTTCTACCAATTCACTCACACGCAAGCCACAAGCATACAGTACCTCTATAATTGCTCGGTTTCGTTGGCCTTGTGGATCACTTAAGTCGATGGCATCTAAAATGTCTTGTATTTCAGCAACTGATAGTACGTCCGGTATTTTCCGTGATATTTTTGGACTTTCAAGCAGAACTGCAGGATTATTCTGAATAAGGTTCTCCACCATCAAATATTTGTAGAAGGTTTTTATACCTGATAATACCCTTGCTTGTGTGCGGACATGAAGCCCCATTTGATACAAATAAATCAAAAATTCTGAAATATGCTGAGGTGTGATCTCTGTCGCTGAAAGAGCAGGTGATGTCTTTTCTACAAATGCTTTTAGGCCTTTTACATCCCGAATATATGCATCTCTTGAATGTACAGAAAAGCCTTTTTCAAGGGTGATGTATGCTGTGAAGCCCTTAATGAGTGTTTGCCAGTCCAATGCGTATATTTTAAGTAAAGTTAAAAGGATTTGATGACTAAGGTTTCAACTAAATGAGCGTATTAATTTTTATTTGTAGTTTAATAAATGTTTGGAATTCCCTGAGTAATTGGTGGATTTCATTGGTAGGTTTTGTGAAGATTTTATATGAAACTTAATTCATAAAATTACCTCAAATATTTTATAACAATAATGGCTTCCACGCTAAATTGATTCTAACTCCAGCACCAAAGTAGCGCAAATTATTTACAGATGTATCTTGCTGCTTCCGTTGAGTGTATTCACCAAAGACAGACATATTGTGGTAAAACTCCCAATCTAGTCTAAGTGTGATCCTACT
>JAEUUM010000456.1 GCA_016787375.1 Saprospiraceae bacterium | reverse complement strand
AAAACCAACAAATAGCGATATTAGACCAACTGCTGTCCATATCACCCTGTTGAGCAACATGATACCCGATAGGCCAAGAGCAGTGGTGTTTTTAAGATCAACTGTCCAATATTTTGTTGCTATACTGAATGTTCGCATACCAAATGGATCCAACATGGCTGCCATCGATTCATTGTCTAGGTTACGAAGCAAGGTACCACTTACAAGATATCCGACCAAAATAGCAACGGCGGTCACAAAAGAATACATGGTCGACCTGGTTTTGCTTGCAACAGCGTAGACAATGCCCCCAATGAACAGCAAATTAGGAATGGCAAAAACAAATAATCCCTCGACGTGACCTGTTAGTCCACTTGGGCCAAAGCGAGAATCATCAAGCCAGTGGAATATGCTGTTCAAGAATGTTCCTGTCCAAATACCGACTGAAATACCAATCAATGGTATCAGTGATGCCAAAAAAGCACCTAAAAAATGTCCAAAATAATATCCACTTTCACCAATCGGTTTTGAATAAACTATTTGACTTGTATTCCTTTCAAAATCTCGCAATGCGGCTGTATTTAAAAAAGCAGTTGCGAGTAACAAGGATAATAGTGAAAAGACAGCATACCAGTTTTCGGCAACGAAAGGCGCGTTTTTCTTAATATTACCAAAACTACCACCAATAGAGACCGAATCAGAAACGGTAGCCAGCAATGAAATAAGCGCGAATATGATGAAAAAAATCCAAGGCATTGGAGCTTTCAGCCAGGATTTGAGTTCGAATTTCAGGAATGTTTTAAACATAATTTGGTTTATATCAAGGAGAAAAATACGTCTTCAAGATCAGGATGAACACTTGCAAATCCATTTCCGGGGTCCACATCACTAAAAACATGAAGTATGGGTTTTCCGGCTACCAATTTGGTGGATATTACTTTGTAGTTATTTTGATATTCATCAACCTCTGCTTTCTGTATAGTTTTCTGCCAGATTTTACCCCGGAGGTTTATCAAGGCATTTTCGGGAGTGCCGGCATATAATACCCGTCCAAGGTTAATTATGGCCATATTTGGACAAAGTTCCTTTACATCATCTACAATGTGAGTTGAAAGAATAACAATCACATTTTCACCGATTTCGGAGAGCAGATTGTGAAACCTGTTTCTTTCACCTGGATCAAGACCGGCAGTGGGTTCATCAACGATTATTAGTTTTGGGTCACCAAGCAATGCCTGGGCGATTCCAAATCTCTGACGCATTCCACCTGAGTAGGATGAAACTGATTTTTTACGGTGATCCCACAAATTGGTTCTTTGGAGCAAGGATTCTGTAACAGATTTTATTTCATTGTTTGGGATGCCTTTTAAAATTGCGAAGTGTGTTAAAAGGTCTATAGCGGATATTCGAGCATAAACTCCAAATTCTTGTGGCAGATACCCGAGTATTCTCCGAACTTGGTCACGATCCTTCAATACATCTATTTCCCCAAGTTTTACATTTCCGGTGTCAGCTTCTTGAAGAGTCGCCAGGGTTCTCATCAGTGTACTCTTGCCTGCACCGTTGGGGCCAAGTAAGCCGTACATCCCGGTAGGTATTTCAAGTGAGACATCATTGAGGGCTTTGACACCGTTTGAGTATGTCTTGGAGAGGTTTTGGATGGTTAGTTGCACGATTGGTTGATTTTTTGATTAACGAAGGAAAGATAACCAAACAAAAGATACTAAACACAAAGAATTCGATGAAATTTGAGCTTATTCGGACAAAATGCGGGAAAGGGCAACATGGAATCGATTTTTGGTTAATTGTTGAATTGCTGAATCGCTGAACTGCCGAACTGCTGAATTGCAGAATCGCTGAATCGGTTCAACGAAGATTCGGTCAACCAAAATTATTGAACTTCAATTTGTAATTCGTAATTCGTAATTCAAAAAACTTACTCTTTCACAAATTTCTCAGGACATGAATTAATGGCATATTTTTACATTTCTTTCCCTAAAACAACTAGTAGTTTAAACCCTGAGGTGGGTAGGAAACAAAGATAGTTTGTATTACCTTTGTTTATCAAATATCTATTGAAAAGCATAATTACTACATGAAAATAAGGGAGGAGATATACCTTGACGGACCACGCAGCAGAACTTTTGAGTTAGGTTTTATGATCAGGGTGATGTGGAATTTCTTTAAAGGTTTCAGGAAACTCCACTTCGGTGGACCTTGTGTCACTGTATTCGGTTCAGCGCGTTTTAAAGAAGGGCATGAATATTATGAGTTATCACGAAAAGTTGGTGCAGCGATAGCTAAACTTGGGTTTTCTACTCTGACCGGTGGTGGTCCGGGAGTTATGGAAGCAGCAAACCGAGGCGCTTTTGAAGCCGGGGGCAAATCAATCGGATGTAATATCGTATTACCCTTCGAACAAAAGCCAAATCCTTATGTGCATATTTCATTTTCTGTAAGGTTTTTCTTTGTCAGAAAGGTCTTGCTCTTGAAATACTCCTATGCATTTTTTGTACTTCCAGGTGGTTTTGGAACCATGGACGAATTTTTTGAAACATTAACCTTAATTCAAACGAAGAGCATCCGCGATTTTCCGATCGTAATTTTGGGCAAAGAATATTTCAGACCATTGACTCATCTCATTCAGCACATGATTGATAATCAGACTATTTCACCCGAAGATCTTAACCTCGTTTTATTTACTGATGATGTTGATGAGGGCATTAACCATATCAAGCAATATATCGACACCAATTATATCATCAAAAAACAAAAACCAAAATGGTGGTTATTTGAAAATGGTTCGTCAGGAAATTGATTTGAATCCAAACCTTTTAAGCTTATTCAACGTTTTAAATCTTATAAAACAATATCATGACCGATAACAATAATAACAACCAGTTAAACATCGAGTTACCTGAAGATGTAGCAGAAGGCGTTTACTCAAACCTTGCAATTATCTCCCACTCCAATGCAGAATTCGTGGTTGACTTTATAAGAATGATGCCAAATGTACCTAAAGCAAAGGTTAAAACAAGAATCATCTTGACTCCTCAACATGCAAAACGATTGCTTAAAGCTTTGAATGACAACATCAAAAAGTTTGAAGGACAGTTTGGTGTAATTGATGAAGATGACCATGGCTTTATGCAAAGCATGAATTTCAATACGCCTCCTGCGCAGGCTTAATCAATATCAAATAAAGTTCCTTTGGTGTAGGGTGATTTTAATCCCTTGTGCCTGAAAGCTTTTTCTGTTGCTTCACGTCCTCTGGGTGTTCGTTGCAGGTAACCTTCCATGATTAGGAATGGCTCATAAACTTCTTCAATTGTGCCGGGTTCTTCTCCGACAGCTGTTGCAATGGTCGTTAAGCCAACAGGGCCGCCTTTGAATTTTTCGATGATGGTGGTTAATATTCTGTTGTCCATTTCATCCAAACCATTTTCATCGACATTGAGGGCTGTCAATGCGTATTTCGCAATTTCCATATCGATGGTTCCATCACCTTTAACTTGAGCAAAGTCCCGAACCCTTCGGAGCAGAGCATTGGCAATACGAGGTGTGCCACGACTCCTTCTTGCTATTTCAAGTGCACCATCCTTTGAAATAGGAATATTTAGCAAGGATGCTGAACGATAAATGATTTTTTCCAATGTTTCAACATTATAGTAATCAAGGTGGCAGTTGATACCAAATCTCGCCCGCATGGGGGCAGTCAGCAAACCCATACGAGTGGTTGCGCCAATTAAGGTAAAGGGATTGAGTGAGATCTGGATACTGCGCGCATTTGGTCCGCTGTCTATCATAATATCAATGCGATAGTCTTCCATAGCCGAGTAGAGATACTCTTCTACTACCGTGTTCAACCGATGAATTTCATCTATAAACAAAACATCTCCTTCAGATAGGTTAGTAAGTAAACCCGCCAAATCACCGGGCTTTTCCAATACCGGTCCTGAGGTCATACGGAGCGTAGCGCCTAATTCATTGCTGATAATTTGTGACAAAGTAGTCTTTCCGAGTCCGGGTGGTCCATGCAATAAAACATGGTCAAGTGCTTCACCTCGTGCCATGGTTGCCTTGATAAATATTTTAAGATTTTCCACTATTTTGGGTTGCCCACTGAAATCCTCAAGGGCTGTAGGTCGCAGCGATTTTTCGATCAATGCATCCTCTGATTGCATTTGGTCTTTATCAGGGTCTATATTCGGATTTCGCATGAAATAGTTGTTTTATTGATTCAATGTCCAAACAACCTGGCCATTATTAAGTTCTGAGATGTTGTCAATGCATTTATTCTGCTGTGGTAAATCAGAGCACATTTTGTTGCCCTGACAATCAAAAAGCAAGTTTCCGTCCGGACTCAAAAAATAATAAGCATATCCGTCCTGATAATTGAATTTCCACATTCTATATACTTTTTCTTTCATCATCAAACTCCGCCCCCATTCTGTTTTAACGGGGTCGTTCATATCTGTGCACTCCTTTTTCCCGGGTTTAGTTTGATCTTCTAGAAGCCTGATTGCAATTATTTCAACAATCATATCTTCTGCCATGCAAATTCCATCAACATTTTGTTTCTTATTATAGGTAAAAGCAATTTTTTGACCATCTTTTAATGCAAAAGGAATTCTATCAAGGTTGACAGGTAGTAGTTTTTTACCTTCATCTGTGATCAAAAGATACGTACAACCATCCAACTTACGCATATCTTTGACGGTTGCCACCACTTCGACTTGAGGGGTATTTTTTAACTTAACACTACGATTGCAAGAAAAAAAGATTAAAAAGATGAGTAAGTATTGAATTTTTCCACTCATATATTGGAAACTACCTGTTTTTTTGATTTAAATTTAAATATCTTTGCGGCCTAAAAGTATTAAAAAAAACAATTTATTTTAAAATTTAAATACAGAAAAACATGAGTGGTTCAAAAATTACTATTTTCAGAGGTAAGCTCAAGGTACCTGATCAACCTATTATACCATTTATTGAAGGAGATGGTACAGGGCGTGACATTTGGAAATCATCTGTTAAGGTCATCGATGCTGCAGTTGAAAAAGCATATAAAGGCAAAAAGCAAATCCACTGGAAAGAAGTACTTGCAGGTGAAAAAGCATTCAAACAAACTGGCAACTGGTTGCCGGAGGAAACCTTAGATGTAATTCGTGAACACCTCGTAGCAATAAAAGGACCACTAACTACACCTGTGGGAGGCGGTATAACAAGTCTTAATGTAGCACTTCGTCAGATACTTGACCTATATGTATGCCTAAGACCTGTACAGTACTTTACAGGCGTACCTTCCCCGGTAAAGCATCCTGAGAAAGTTGATATGGTGATCTTTAGAGAAAATACAGAAGACATATATGCAGGAATCGAATTCGTTGGTGGATCTGATGATTCTGCTAAATTACTGGCTTTTCTAAAGAAGAACTATCCTAAGTTCTTTGGCAAAATTCGATTTGGCACGATAGCTTCCGTTAAAAGCTGGAATCGATTGATTAAATCAAAAGACTTGGCTACAGTAGAAGTTGGACTTGGCATCAAAGCTGTTTCAAAAGTTGGTACTGAGCGCTTGATAAAAGCTGCCATTGACTATGCGATAGCAAATAATCAAAAATCAGTTACCATTGTACACAAGGGTAATATTATGAAATTTACGGAAGGTGGTTTCCGTGA
Organism: Saprospiraceae bacterium; assembly: GCA_016787375.1. GTDB lineage: Bacteria > Bacteroidota > Bacteroidia > Chitinophagales > Saprospiraceae > JAEUUM01. The sequence goes on along the minus strand of JAEUUM010000456.1, from coordinate 3,302 downwards.
TTGGTCATATAAATACGCAGAAACACATTATGGCGATAAAACCTACACTTGGTCACAATGGGAGCGCACTAAAGCTGAAAAAGGTGAAGAAATTGCAAACAAAGAGCAGGCAGCAGCTTTGGCAGCAGGTAAGATATTGATTAAAGATGCAATTGCAGATATCGCATTACAACAAGTTTTGACCCGCCCTGAAGATTTTGATGTCATCGCAACATTAAACCTCAATGGTGACTACCTTTCTGATGCACTTGCAGCTCAGGTAGGTGGTATTGGTATCGCGCCGGGCGCAAACATCAATTACATTACGGGTCATGCAATATTTGAAGCAACGCACGGCACCGCACCTAAATACGCCGATCAAGATAAAGTAAATCCAGGTTCCGTTATTTTAAGTGCTGAAATGATGCTCAGATACATGGGATGGACAAAGGCAGCTGATTTGATCCTGAAAGGATTGAATGGTGCCATAGGTAGCAAAAAAGTTACTTATGACTTCCACAGACTCATGGATGGAGCAACTTTGGTTAAATGTTCAGAATTTGGTGATGAAGTTATAAAGAATATGTAATTCTGATAGATTTTCAATAGTAGGTAAAAAGGCATCCGAGATTAAATTAGTCACGGATGCCTTTTTTATTTCCTCAAAGATAAATTTGAGCCAAAGCTTGATTCCTGTTTTCTATTTTGGATTAAATACTTCTCAAAACGGTGTTGTTAATTCAAAGATAAAGCTTCCCCGGAGGTCAAAATCAGATTAATGGGCTAAAGAGAAGAATGAACGCTGTACTGCATATTCTGAGAAAGTAATATATTGCATTTACAATCAAAATACAGAAGATGAGTGGTTTTATACCTTGATAAATAGCAAAATTTGAAATTTCACCTTTCAAGTAATTAAAAACTATACAATCCAACATATCAATGTTTACTTTTCTCTATCTGCTTATGCACTTTGAGATACTCCGGCAATGCAGCTGACCCGTACCATTGATACAATTCCACATCAAACACACCTGCTTTAATGGCTGGGTCAGTATCCAGTAAAGCCTGAGCATCTTGCAGAGTTGGTGCATTCAGGATGTAAAGACCCCGATACGATTTATCGTTTTTACCGAAAGGACCGGCTACTACCAGTTTACCCTCATCAGCAAGCCTACCGATATTATCTAGGTGTCCCCTGAACAACTCATTGAGTTTTTCCTGGTTATCAATTTTATTTGGTCCGCTTTTTAATATCACAAATGTGTAATATTTCATACCGTATTCATCGGCCCCTAGTGAATCGGCCAATGACTTATTATACAAATGCCCTGCACTCTGCGCAAATAAGGTGCAACCCAGAACAAGCGCTGCCAAAGTCAAAATTGATCTCATGGTGATGATTTGTTGAGGCGTTAATTGGATCCAAGCTTTCCGATTGACATTTTCAAACTGTCAACTTGCGACTTGAATTCTTTGGTGAAGTACTTTGGAGAAATATTACTCAGCAACAATGAAAATAGTTTGCTCAAGTCGCCCGCATTTTTAACGTTTGATACCCCATTCAAAAAAGCACCTTTTTGTGTTTTCCATGAATCTTCAAATGCATTCGGGTTTAAGTATTTAGCAAGTTCGAATAACGTAGAAGCAGATCCGGTAAGGTCTTTGGAATCCTGAGTTTTAATTTTATTCATGAAAACGACACTTTTGGTTTTCCAGTCTTTAGTAAATGCGCTTGGTTTGAGTCCATTTATGAGCATGGTAACCAAATTTCCAAAATCCGCATTTTGGAGGGATGTTTCGTGTTTCAAAACGATCAAATTGTTGCGACTATGCGCATGAACGGTTGCCGACAAAATGATGGTAAAAAAAAGAACACCGATTAACTTTTTCATTTAAAGACATTTTGATTTGATAAATAAATTCATTCAAAGTTAAATATTTATTGAAACTTATAACCAACTTGTTTGTTCTGAATCCAAAATTGTTGATGAATAATAAAAACTTTTTCATTAGACTTCTGTTAAGTAGTTTTAAAAATCAGAACATGACGCATTTAAAATCAGGAGATGCTGCTCCCAAGTTTTCAGGTGTAAACGAAAACAACGAACCTGTTTCTTTAACAGATTTTTCAGGCAAAAAACTGGTATTATACTTTTATCCAAAAGACGACACTCCGGGTTGTACGGCTGAGGCATGCAGCCTGCGAGATAATTATGACAAACTTCTTGCCGATGGTTATGCTATATTAGGAGTAAGCCCGGACACTCCAAAAAAACATTTGGCCTTCATCAAGAAATACAATCTTCCATTCAGCTTATTGTCGGATGACCAAAAAGAAACTTCAAAAGCATTTGGCGTTTGGGGACCAAAAAAATTCATGGGCCGCTCTTATGAAGGTGTTTATCGTACCACTTTCATCATCAATGAAAATGGAATCATTGAAGAGGTTATTACAGATGTCAACACAAAAGACCATGCAAATCAGATCATGAAGGCTTGATCAAATAAAACTTTCATTCTTAAAACACAGAATTAAAAGGGAGGCTTAATCAATGTATTAAGCCTCCCTTTTTTAAGTTATTGGCAAGTTAATGCATCACCGGCAACTTAATCATTTGATGAAACCCTTCACCGGAGAGCATCAAATAATAAAGCCCATTTGTAACAGCAGTTGTGCTAATAATGAATTTTTCCCCTGTTTTAAATTCTGATGAAACCAAAATACGACCACTCATGTCTATCAAATCAACATGGCTCAACAAAATTTTGGCATCATGATTATCTAATCTAAGCTCAACATATTGGTCTCCAGGATTTGGGAATGCTACAAAATTGTGCAAGGGATTTTTTTGATCTTTTGGCTTCCCAATCGTAAGTACTTCTGTACATCCCAAGGCGTCAGTGACAGTTATTAAATAAGTTTTTGAAAAATCGGTATTAAACCTGAATGAACCAACAAAGCCATCTGACCAGGAGTACTGGAATGGTGGGACTCCTTTTTTGGTTCCTATCGCAACCGAAGATATGTTGTCCTCACCCTGGGCAGTTGTATATACATCTGATTCAGTGCCTTCTGCTAAAGGAATCTCGACATTGAAATCAGATGTGCAATTATTTTGATCAACTAAACTAATTTTATAATTACCGGATTTTAGGTTTTCGAGAGACACAAATCCGTTGGTTAAAAATGAACCAATAATTTTATTGCCTGCATCCAGAACAGTGCAATCAATTTTGTCTTGACCTCCTGTTATTTCAAATTGAAACGAACCAAATTGATTCTGACAATTTGCAGCAGAAACAACAAGATCCGACATATA
>JAEUUM010000449.1 GCA_016787375.1 Saprospiraceae bacterium | reverse complement strand
TTTTATTTTATTTTATTACGGTTGCAAAACCACTAAGCTGAAATTCATCTCCTCTTGAGCCTTTATAGCGGACTTTTACAACATAAACCCCATTTTGAACAAAATTACCCTGATTATTTACCCGACCGTCCCAAGCGTCATTTGGATCATTGCTAACAAATATCTTTTCACCCCAACGATTCCAGATGCTTAATTCAAAATTTTCCATTCCAAGGAAAAATCCTTTACCTTTAAATTCGTCGTTGATCCCGTCGCCATTGGGAGTAAATGCATTGGGTAAAAAATAAGTAATTATTGGTTTTACATCCAATATTTTTGTTAAAGTGTCAAGACACCCACTTTGGTGCTTTACATACAATGTAACTGAATACATCCCTGTGTCTTTAAAGGTATGAATGGGGTTTTGAATAAATGACTTACCACCATCGCCAAAATCCCAGCCCCACGACACAGCATATTTTGAAGCGTCCTGAAATGTTACAACAGGATTGATATTACTTGGGTCTGAAGGAGTATAATCAAAATCAGCAGTAGGACTGGGTTCAATTTTGATAAGCTTGTTGAAAACAGCACTCGTTTTGCAACCAATGGGCGAAGTAATGTTGATTGAAATATCATAAATGCCCGGTATGTTGTACAAATGATCAGGACTGACTGCATCAATTGTGCCCCCATCCCCAAAATTCCAGATAATCTCGTAAGTACTGTCTAAAGGATATGACTCATTGATGAACTTAATATTTGCGGGAACACAACCTATAAAACTGGATGGTTTTATGATAATAACCGGTGGAACAGGATAATACGCAACATTTTTGACAAGACTGTCGGAACATCCATTAAGGTCAAATACTTTAAGTTTAACCGGATAATTTCCGGGTGCATTAAATTCATGACCGGGATTGGTTTCACTGCTTAGCGACCCGTCAGAGAAATCCCATATCCAATTTTCAATTTTACCTGCCTCAGAATATGACTTATCTGTGTATTGAACCGGACCAGCCGTGCAGGTGTCATAGTCAAAAACAAAATCTGCTTTGATATCAGGGTAAATATTTACAAAAATAATTGCTGTATCTGCACAAACAGTTCCTTTATTAACGATCATTGTACCTTTATATGTGCCAATATCCGGAAAAGTAATGGTTGAATTGAGCGATGTTACAGTTTGTGGGGTACCATCTTCGAAATGCCATTCATAGCTAAAAATATTGCTCTTAGGACTGCTTTGGTTAATGAAATCTACAACTTTACTACCACAGCTGTTTACTACAAATTGTTGATTACCAACTATTTCATCATTCTTGATAGCTGCATTTACAATTGGCTCGCAATTGGTAACATTAAACTGAAAATCTCTTCTTACTTGACTTAGTAATACTCCATTCCTATATTCACTTACACAAACACCAACAACAAACTGTCCTATCAATGACGGTTTTACTTTTAACAAACCTGTAACCGGATCAATTGATATTTGCGAACCTATTCCCAAAGGTTTGTCATAAGAATATCCTGGCACTGCAAAAAGAACATTGCTAAATGGTGGTGGACAGGCCGGCCCCGGCACGACACCATTACAACCCGCAGCATTACCCGGGTTCCCGGGTGTACCATTGGGGCCACCCCCTAAAAGTGGTGCACAAAGTTCATAAACCAACTGGTCACCATCAGGATCACTCGCAGAGTGGTCAAAATTAAGTGGTTCATTCGCACAAATCAATGTTGGTGGAAATTCATTGAATACCGGTGAACTGTTACAAAATTGTTGCGCCTCGGGTGTGACTTCAATTGCAAATGTAGCTCCACTGTTCTCCGGGTCTATAATATTGCTGATGGTGTTATTTCTGCAACAACGCTGATACACTACATGGTAACTGTTGACACTTTTGGGCAAATTCAAGTTAAAAACATATACTGCCTCCTCAACACATACCACCGGAGGAACAGTTAAACAAGGATAAACTGGTGGAGGTATATTCGCTTCATCCCCTACTAAAACATCTGGCTCTGCATAGGTTGATTTCTGATTTAGGCTTACACAATTGATCGTATTCCCACAAAGATAAACTCCTATTTGAGCCGGACTATCAAAAGGGGCTCCGCCGCCGGCACAATCGCGATAAACTTTTAAAGTAAATCTATACTGGTTGTTTCCCAAACATTGATAAGACATTACGCCACCAACTATGTGTTTTGCTTGTACAATTCCTGCAAAAATGACCATACAAACAATAAAACAAACTTTTAAACGTAACTTCATCTGATGCAATTAAAAATATTTCCAAATTAACGCTAAAAAAATAAATAAATTTAGTTTTGGGCAAATAATTTAAACCATTGAGTAAGGATATCGTTCAAAAAATTATGTACATGGAAAATGATGATCTTGAACACGTTGCACAAATCTTACAACAAGATGGAGTTATCTTATATCCCACAGATACCATTTGGGGACTTGGATGTAATGCACAAAGTGACAGAGCAATAAATAAACTAATAAGCATCAAAGGAAGGGCAACAGAAAAGGGTTTTGTGGTGCTTGTTGATAGTCTTGAGATGCTTAAGTGTTATGTTCAGGAAGTCTCACCCAAAATTGAAACACTATTATCGCACCATACACGGCCCCTCACTGTTATTTACCCGAACCCAATAAACCTGAGTCCTCTTGTTTGTGCTCTTGATGGTTCTGTGGCAATCAGAGTTGTAAAAGATGAATTTTGTCAGGAACTTATCTGGGCTTCAGGTGTCCCTCTAATTTCAACTTCGGCAAATATATCAGGTAAACCATTTCCTGCAAATTTTGGGGAAATTAGTTCTGAAATATTAAGAGCTGCAGATTATGTTGTAAAATACAGGCAAAATGACCGGACAAAAGCCGAACCCAGTATAATTGTAAAAGTCACAGAAAAAAAAGAATTAGAATTTATTCGAAAATAAAATAAATACCTTTTGATTAAAGGGTAAGCTAAAATTTAAACACCAAGATTTATGAACAGATTTAATTTTCTAATATTTCTCATTATAATGACATTTGGTTTAATTAGTTTTTCTCAGGACAGTGGAAAAACAAATGAATCAACAATTGTTCTGGTAACATCCTCGGGCAATATATACGGTACGCTTAACATGCCAACAACTAAAAAGAAGGCACCGATTGCTCTTATAATAGCCGGGTCCGGACCAACTGATAGAAACGGAAACAATAATTTTGCTACCAATAATTCCCTCAAAATGCTTGCGGATGCTCTTGCCGAAAAAAATATTGCATCTATCAGATTTGATAAAAGAGGAGTTGGGCAAAGTAAAGATGCTGCAAAAGAGGAGATCGAAATGCGTTTTGAAGATAATATAGCTGACATTGAAGGCTGGTTAGATCTCATTAAAACAGATGGTCGTTTTGGGAAAATTACCATAATTGGTCATAGCGAAGGTTCATTGATAGGCATGCTTTCAGCAAATAAAGCAGATGCATATATTTCACTGGCAGGGCCCGGCAGACCGGCTGATGTAGTCCTCAAAGAACAATTGTCCAGCATACCACAGTCCATGCAGCCAGGTGCTTTTGTAGTGATTGACAGTCTAAAAATGGGACATACAGTTACCAACTATGATAAAAGATTATTTTCACTTTTCAGGCCCAGTGTACAGCCTTATATGATTTCATGGATGAAGTTCGACCCGGCAAAAGAAATTAGCAAAGTCAAAGTTCCTACCATGATCGTTCAAGGAACCAAAGACCTCCAGGTTAGTATTGAAGATTCAAAATTATTGTTCGAAAACTTCAAAAAAGCCAAATATCTTTTGATCCCAAATATGAATCATGTTCTGAAATCAATCATCAGTGACGAGCGAAAGGACAACTTTGATTCTTACGGTGATGCCAAAATGCCTCTGGACAAAACATTGGCAAAGGAAATTCAAAAGTTTATCAAGAAATATGGAAGTTAAACCAAAAATCAACTTTCATTGATTCAAACGAAACTCAATGATTGTTAAAACCAAACCTAATAAAAATTTGATCTATCAGGTTCTTGTTTCAGACAATGAAATATAAATATCTTAGGAGTTGTAAAAAAATTCCGAAAGGTAATTATCCGTTGACCTTTTTGTAGTCTGCGAGAAATTTTTCAAGACCTAAATCAGTCAGGGGATGATAAAACAGCCCTTGAATAGATGAGAGCGGACAAGTTACAACATCTGCACCGGATTCAGCTGCTTCGACAATTTGCTTAGATGATCGAATTGATGCAGCAAGTATTTCAGTATCATATTGCTGGATTGCGTAAATTTCAGCAATTTGTTGAATCAAAACCATACCCTCCCAGTTCATGTCGTCAATACGTCCTACGAATGGAGAGACATAAGTAGCTCCGGCTTTAGCTGCCAGTATTGCTTGGCCTGCAGAAAAAACCAAAGTACAGTTTGTGCGAATTCCGTTTTCTGTGAAGTATCTGATTGCCTTGATTCCATCAACAGTCATTGGTACTTTGACGACAATATTTGGTGCAATTTCAGACAGAGCTTCACCTTCTTTTATCATTCCTTTGAAATCAGTAGCAATCACTTCAGCACTTACATCACCCTCTACAATTTCACATATT
>JAEUUM010000445.1 GCA_016787375.1 Saprospiraceae bacterium | reverse complement strand
ATAAATAATTTCAAGAACTTAATTATAATTCAAAAAAATATGAGCGAAGTAGTAATATCTGCATCTGATGTCAAAAATCTAAGAGACCAGACAGGTGCCGGAATGATGGATTGCAAAAAAGCACTTACCGAAGCAGGTGGTGATTTTGAAAAGGCTGTTGAATTTCTTCGTAAGCAAGGTCAGAAACTTTCTGTTAAAAGAGCAGATCGTGATGCAAAAGAAGGAGCAGTCATCGCACTTACATCTCACAATAAAAACAAAGGAATTATCATAAGATTAAGCTGTGAAACGGATTTCGTAGCTAAAAACGAAGGTTTCGTTGCCTTAGCAAGAGAAATTGCAGAAATTGCACTTAAGGAAACTCCTGCAAGCACAGAAGATCTTTTGAATTGCTCATACAACGGTAGCATCAGTATTGGTGAGAAGATTACTGAATATTTGGCTGCTATTGGAGAGAAGGTAGAAGTAGCTTCTTACGAGCAAATCATAACAAATGCTGGTGAAGGACAAGTTCTACCATACATACATGCCGGTAACAGAGCAGGAGTAATCGTGGCTCTTAACCTGGAAGGCCCTCAATACGAAGAAGCAGGAAGAAATATTGCAATGCAAGTAGCTGCGATGAAGCCTTTGGCACTTGATAAGGACGGAATTGATTCTAGTATTGTTGAAAAAGAAATCGAGATTGGTAAAGAACAGGCACGCGCAGAAGGAAAACCTGAAGCTATGCTAGAGAAAATTGCCCTTGGAAAATTGAATAAGTTTTACCAAGAAAATACCCTTACATCTCAAACATATGTTAAAGATGGTAAAATGACTGTTGCAGAATATTTACAGTCTATACATAAAGATCTGAAAGTAACAGCGTTTAAACACGTAGCTTTAGGATAAGAATTTAAAAGCGAATCAAGATTTTGATTCGCTTTTTTTTTAAGTTTTATTTCTCCATTCCTTATTTTTACCCCCAATACAATATCATTATGCCTGTTAAGTACAAAAGAGTTCTTTTAAAATTAAGCGGTGAATCTCTCATGGGAGATAAAACTTTCGGAATTGACCAATCTATGTTGGTGCATTATGCCGAGCAGATAAAGGAGCTAATAAAAGAAGGGGTACAGGTTGCAGTCGTTATTGGTGGCGGAAATATTTTCAGAGGCTTGGATGCAGAAAAATCAGGCATTGAGAGAGTAACTGGAGATTACATGGGCATGTTGGCCACCGTAATCAATGGAATGGCCTTACAAAGTGCGTTAGAGCTTCTTGGAGTTTATACCAGATTGATTTCTGCAATTGAAATGAAAGAAGTGGCTGAACCATACATTAGAAGAAGAGCAATCAGGCATCTTGAAAAGAACAGGGTTGTAATATTTGCAGGAGGAACAGGAAGTCCATATTTTACCACAGACTCAGCCGCAGCTCTGAGGGCCAATGAGATTGATGCGGATGTTATTCTAAAGGGAACTCGGGTTGATGGTGTTTACACTGCGGATCCGGAAAAAGACCCAACTGCTGTAAAATTTGATACAATAAGCTTCTCAAAAGCAATAAACCTCGGTTTGAAGGTTATGGATATGACTGCGTTTACACTTTGTAAAGAAAACAACCTCCCAATAATTGTCTTTGATATAAATATACAAGACAATCTACTTAAAATTATTCACGGCGAATCAATAGGGACCTTGGTAGAGGGTTAATATATCTTATTGAATTTGATTGTGACGAAAATCATGGAGCAAGACAATTTAAATCATAATTTCAATAATTAAAACCCATGACATTTGTCTGCATAAAAATCTCATTTTATGCCATTATACAGACAAGTGGGTCTTATTCCACCCAAAAGACATACTGTTTTTCGTAAGAAGGATGGTACTCTATACCACGAAGAGTTGTTTGGAACAGAGGGTTTCTCCGGTATTTCTTCTTTGGTGTATCACCTTTATCCGCCTACCCTGGTTAAATCAAAATCAGACCCATATTCTGTCCGGCCCGAAATAGCCATAGAAGATAATTTGCAGGCAAGAAGTTATTTGGGCTACCAATTGAACCCGGAAAATGATTATATAAAGAGCCGGAAAGTGTTGTTTGTAAATGATGATTTACAAATAGGAGTAGCGGCCCCAACGATGGGATTGAAAGATGAATTTTACAAGAATGCAGATGCGGATGAAATGTTATTTATTCATGAAGGTACGGGAGTATTGAAAACGATGTATGGTAGCATTGATTTTGAATACGGTGATTACCTTATAATTCCGAGAGGAACAATATATCAGATTTCATTTGATACAACTTCTAATAGAATTCTCTTCATAGAGTCTTTTAGCCCAATTGAAACCCCGCCGCGCTACAGAAACCAATATGGGCAATTCATGGAAAACTCTCCATTTTGTGAGAGAGATTTTAAGTTTCCGGTTAATTTAGAGACGCATGATGAAGTTGGTGATTTTCATGTAAATATCAAAAAAAGAGGATTAATTTATCCTTACATATATGAAACACACCCTTTTGATGTAGTAGGCTATGATGGTTGTTGTTATCCTTATGCCATGTCAATTTTCAATTTTGAGCCAATTACTGGAAGAATTCACATGCCTCCCCCAATTCATCAGCATTTTCAGGGCAATAATTTTGTAGTTTGTTCTTTTGTACCCAGGCTATATGATTACCATCCCAACGCCATTCCGGCACCTTACCATCATAGCAATATTGACAGTGATGAACTTCTGTATTATGTTGATGGTGATTTTATGAGCCGAAATAATATAAACAAAGGACAGATAACCCTGCATCCGGGTGGTATTCCGCATGGTCCACATCCCGGAGCAATAGAACGAAGTATTGGTAAAAAGGAAACAAACGAATTGGCTGTGATGATTGACCCATTTAAGCCAGTAAAACTTACTACTGAAGCCACCAAATTGGAAGTGAATGATTATTACCATTCGTGGATTTCAAAATCTTTAGAAACTAAATTGACCACCGTTTAATAATATCATTATGGACAATCTAACGACAGTTAAAAACTATACCTATTCAGGTGAAAAGATTTTTGAAAAAGCCCAAGATTTCTTACCAATCAATGGGACAGATTATGTAGAGTTATATGTAGGAAATGCCAAACAAGCTGCTCATTTTTACAAGACGGCTCTTGGATTTCAGGAGTTGGCGTATGCCGGACTTGAAACGGGTATGAGAGACAGAACCTCTTATGTCTTGAAACAAGGTAAAATCAGATTGGTACTTACCAGTCCTTTTGATAAAGATAGTGAAATAACCCAACACCTTGCCAAACATGGAGATGGTGTTAAAGTCATTGCATTATGGGTCAACGATGCGTATGACGCATTTGAACAAACGGTTAACAGGGGAGCGAAGCCTTATTTGTTTCCAGAGTCCATAGAAGACGAAAATGGCGTTATAAGAAGATCTGGAATTCATACTTATGGTGATACTGTACATGTTTTTATAGAAAGACAAAATTACAATGGAGTCTTTTTACCGGGATTCGAAAAATGGGAAACGGAGTATCAGCCGGCTGAAATGGGTTTAAAATATATAGATCACATGGTTGGTAATGTTGAACTTGGGCAGATGGACAAATGGTCATCTTTTTATGAAAATGTAATGGGATTTGCAAATTTAGTAACATTTGACGACAAAGACATTTCAACTGAATACACTGCATTAATGAGTAAGGTAATGACCAATGGGAATGGGTACATCAAATTTCCGATCAATGAACCAGCCAAAGGGAAGAAAAAGTCGCAGATTGAGGAGTATCTGGATTTTTACAATGGACCAGGTTGCCAACACATTGCGGTTGCTACTGACGACATCGTGTTTACTGTGTCTGAAATGAGAAAGAAAGGCGTGGAATTTTTGTATGTTCCCGGTACTTATTATGACAATGTCAAAGATCGGGTGGGGATAATTGAAGAAGACCTTGAACAGTTAAAAAAATGGGGAATAATGGTAGATCGAGATGAAGAAGGGTATCTTCTTCAAATTTTTACAAAACCTGTTGAAGATCGACCAACTTTGTTTTTTGAAATTATCCAGAGAAAGGGGGCCAAATCATTTGGTAAAGGTAATTTTCAAGCATTGTTTGAGTCAATTGAAGCAGAACAGGCAAGACGAGGGACTTTATAAAATTTCGAACTTAATCAGTTAATATTAGTTTTAATTTTTAAAGCAAGATGGTTAATGCCATCTTGCTTTTTTTAGTATATGTATTTTGGTATTTTAGTTCAGATTAAATAATTGTGAAGGATTCAATGTTTTGACCTTGAAAAAGAAGGTAAATGGTTTCCCAAAAAGCGAATGAAATATTTTGCGAGTTTGGTATAATTGATATAGAACTTTTTGCGCCTGAGCCTGATTTATCTAAATAAATTTTCGAAGTAGAATCATCAATCATCGGTTACGAATCATGATTATACCAATGAGTATATATGACTTAAATATCTTTTTAATTAAATAAAATAAATGGCTTCATTCTTGCTATAGTATTAATATAAGTCAATTTACCATGGCACAAATGAGCATATTACCGGTTGATATCGTTAACTTAATTACCTTGTTTTATTTTAAAAATAATCATTTGAGATATCAAATACTTCTTCATTTGACAGGAGAGAGAACTGTTGTATTTGGAGAATACCTAAACTACAAGGAATATAAAGAACAATTTGAATCTTTACAAAAACAAAGAAAAGGGCAACGATCTATTCAGTTTATTGAAAGTGATTTTCAAAATCAGCAAAATGTGATGCACGGATAATTTATTTAGAATTATTTTCTAAAATTTAAAAAGTTGGTATCATTTTTTCTTATATAAAAATGTTTTAATACAATAGCTAAAACAAAGAAATAAAACCATAGAGTAAGTCCTGATCGCTGGGGGGTTGAGAAGGTACTTACTCTTTTTTTATTTTAATCCGATTTTGATTCTTTCTGCTCTGTTGGCAATTTCCCAACCTGTATAAAATACCAATCGTGCTCTCAGTTTCATAATGTTGAACTTTATTTTTTCGATGGTGTCGGTTGGTTTATGATAATCTGCGTGGGTTCCATTAAAATAAAAAATAATTGGAATACCTTTTTTAGCAAAATTATAGTGGTCAGAACGATAATAATACCGATTTGGGTCTTTGTCTGAGTTGTAGGTATAGTCAAGTACCAAGTTAGTGAATTTTGCATTCGTGCTTTCATGCAGTTGATGAAGGTCAGAACTAATGCGGTCAGAGCCAATGATGTATATGTAGTTTGAGTCTATTTCCTGGTGTTTAGCATCTATTCTGCCAACCATGTCAATATTAAGGTCTGCAACGGTGTTTTCTAAAGGTATTACCGGAAAAGTTGTGTAATAATCAGACCCATATAGCCCTTTTTCTTCACCGGTTACAAGCAAAAATAAAATACTCCTTTTAGGGCCAAAACCCCTTTCTTTGGCTTTGGTAAATGCATTTGCAAGTGTTAGTACACAAGAAGTGCCTGAACCGTCATCATCCGCTCCATGATAGATATAATCTCCTCTCTTTCCCAGGTGGTCCATGTGAGCTGTAATAACAAGGACTTCTGTTGCTAATTTTGGATCGCTCCCTCTGAGAAGTCCAAGAATATTATTTGATTTTACATCCTTATAACTGCGTTTTTGCTTAATGCTGAATTTGCCATTAAATGACATGGTGAAAGGTTTTGCTTTTTTAAGAGCTTTATTCCTTTTTTTAATAAAAACAGACTGCTCAGATCCCAAAATGCTTTTTAGAACATCAGTAGAAATATATGCATGGTTTGCAAAAGGGTTTTCTTCCTTTTTTCCGGATGAGGGTACCATTTCATAGCCTAATATTGCACTCCTATTTTTCTCAAACATTTTTTGGATTTCCGCTTTCACTATCAACACATAGGCTGCCCCTTTTTTCTTGGCTAATTTTAATTTAAGGTCATTATTGGCGCTCCATTCAGAATCTTCATTCGTGCCACTTATTATTGATAAGCCTTTTTTATGTGGCTCTCCCTCGTATATCAATATTACTTTTCCGGTTACATCCAGATTTGCATAATCAGAATATTTCGGATCTTCTATGCCAAATCCTGCAAAAACAATTTCAGAGTAATCCCAAGTAACATCATCATTGAGTGACGGCATTGAAATATAATCAAAAAGATGCCTGTAATCACCAGAATTAAAAGCCAAGTTTATGGTTTCCCATTTATAGCTTGACATATATACGCCTTGAAAATAAGTAAAATTATCTCCGATGGCTTCAAGTTTTAATTTCTTAAATTCGCGTGCTATGTAATTTGCTGCTTTGTCATTTCCGGGAGTTCCGGTTTCTCTTCCTTCCAGTGAATCTGCAGTCAAGACAGACAGATGCTTTCTCAAGAGTTCTTCTGTAATAAAATTTGCATATATCTGAGGTTCAGACTTAGGTGTAGATTGACCTGAAATGTGTATTGGTTTGGTCAGGATTAATACAAATACTATCCAAACAAAGCGTTTTATGTTCATTGATTATTTATGCGCAATTAATTTTATCAACTCTTTTAGCATGTCGGCCACCTTCAAATTCGGTATTTAGAAATGTTTTAACCATTTGAATGCCATCAGATATTGAAACAAACCTTGCCGGCAAAGCCAATACATTTGCATTGTTATGTTCTCTTGCCAGTGAGGTTATTTCATCATTCCAGCAGAGAGCGGCTCTTATGTCAGCATGTTTATTTGCTGTAATGGCTACACCATTTCCACTTCCACAAATCAGTATCCCAAAGTCTGCTTTTTTTTCTTCAACAGCTCTTGCAACAGGGTGCGCAAAATCCGGATAATCAACTGACTCTTCTGAGAAAGTACCCATATCCAAGATGTTATACTCTTCTTGTTCAAGGTAATCAACTACAGGTTTTTTTAGTATAAATCCGGCATGATCACACCCGATTGCAATAGTTGGTTTTTTCATTATTTAGCTACATTTTTCACATTATATGCCTTGAACGTTTTATCCAATTCCTGAAGATATGAATCGTCTTTGGCCTTTCTTGCCAATTCTTTCATGTCATCTATAGTTCTTAGGGCATAACTGTATTCACTGGCAAATCCACTTTCAAGATCATTGCTCGCTATAGATGAGTAAAATTTGAGATCATCTGCTGTTTCTTTGGCCAGAATCTTCATTTGAAGTTTTGCTTTATCATATGCACCTGCCTCAGCATAAGCTTGTAAGAATGGGATTATATCAGAGTCATAAGGGAAATTCATGTTAGGGAATGCTTTAAAATAAGTATCCAATAACGCAATGGCTTTATCTTTCTCGCCCTTACGAATCAATTCTTGAACTCCTCTTAAAATTGAATAACGAGTTGTTTGAATACTTGGCATATAGCTTTTTGAAACTGGTAATTTTAGCTTATCAAAATTACCCCATTTAAATTTCTTGGTTACATTGGTAAATAATTTATCTGTTGCCACTTTACCGTTTCCAATTACACTAAATCGTCTGTCGCTCTGATTTTTAAACGGAACGATTTGCAATGCCAATCCTTCTAATTGCATATAATCGGACAGCCCAAGCATTTTATCTTCTCTGCATGTAACGGCAAAATAAATTGGTCTGTCTAAAAAGTTGGAGCCAATTACATCCATTACCGCCAAATCATCTTTCATGATCATTTCACCACCAAGGTTTAGAACCAGTGCAGGCACAAGTCCGGTAGTATCGGTAGCACTTAGTATACCGTTTTTGAGTGCTTTGGCTCTGTCTACCGGCAGATAAATGCTTTTTGTTGGAATATAGCTTTCAAGACTTCTACCAGAACTCAATGGAACAGGATGATCTTCATTTACAAATTTCAATACCTGCTGAACGCTCATCGGGTTTGGCGAATCCTCAATAATGGGTATTTGTATCCTTTTATTACCGCGGTAAGCATCTTTTGAAATAGTCATCTTTATCGCTGGAGAATCATTGACTTTTCGGCTCAATTGATTTATGTACCAATCGACAGCAATTAAACTAAGGTTTACAACCCTGACATCCGTTCGAATTCCTTCTACTTCTTGTGCGTACCATAATGGATAAGTATCGTTATCCCCGTAGGTGAAAATGATGGCGTTTTTATCAACAGAATTTAAAAAATTGCTTGCATAGTCTCTTGACGCCCGTATATCTTTTCGACTGTGGTCATCAAAATTTTGTGTACCCATTAAAATAGGGGCAGACAATGCCAATAAGCTTGCGACAGCTGCAGCAGGCATCTCACCCATTTTAACTTTTTTATATAAAATATCAAACAAAGCCAGAACACCCAATCCAATCCAGATACAGAAAGTAAACATGGATCCGGCCAAAACGTAATCTCTCTCCCGAGGTTCGTTTGGAGGTTGATTTGAATAAATAATTATGCCCAGACCCGTAATGATAAAAAGGGCAAGTATTGCAAGGAAGTCGTCTTTTCGTTTTCGATAATGGTACATCATCCCGAGTAGTCCAAAAATCAAAGGAATGAAATAATATGTATTTCTCGATTGATCATTTTTCATTTTGTCAGGTAAAAAATCAGATTTATAAAGTCTGGCATCATCAATAAATTTGATTCCCGACAACCAATTTCCGCTACTGGGATCCCATGAATAATAACCTTGATCATCATTTTGTCTTCCAACAAAATTCCACATGAAATACCTGACATACATCCAGTTTATCTGATACCTTAAAAAGAAAACAATGTTATCGGCAAACGATGGAACTCCGGTAGTATTTCCGGTCCACTTTTGGTACAACTTTGGTCTATCTTGAGTGTAATCACTCATTCTTGGGAACAATACCTTATCTGATTCATTGTAAACATAGTCTATTTTTTGGTCTACAATTTCATAATGATTACCCACTTTGCCATATCGGTCTGTGGTTTTGATATCTGAATATTTTGCGTTGTATTGTGGTCCACGCAGGAGAGGTCTTTCACCGTATTGTTCACGGTTTAGATATGGTACAACCTTTAGTGGGTCACTCGGATCGTTCATGTTAATGGGAGGATTCGCATTGGCCCTTATCATTACTACACCAATGGTTGAAAATCCGATTACAGAAACAAGTAAACTAACTAAAATTCTTTGTACAAGGCCATTTTGATTTGAGTGTGACCATTTAATTCCAAAATAGAAAACGGCAGCCAAAAATAATAATAAGGGATAAAGTCCCGAACCAAAAGGCAGCCCAAATACATTGACCATCAAAAGTTCAAATTGTGAAAACAAACTGGGAATACCGATGATTATCAATGATTGAATTGCTCCAATTATCACTGTGCCAATAACAGCTGTAATCATCATTCCTTTAAAAGTTGGGTTTTTGGTCTTTTTGAAATAATAGAACAATGCCAAGGCCGGAAAAGTAAGTAAGCTCAATAAGTGAACCCCTATTGATAATGCTGCAGAATAAACAGCAAAAATTATCCACTTATCAGACGCTGGCTCATCCGGTGCGTTGTACCATTTCATCATTGCCCACAATGTCAAAGCCGTAAAAAAAGTTGACATGGCGTAAACCTCACCTTCTACTGCTGAAAACCATATCGAAGTAGCAAAAGCGGTACAAAGTCCTGCAACCAAACCAGCCGCCACCAAAGCAATAATCTGATTTGAATCAGGTTCTTCTTTTCTACCTGACAGTGCAAGTTTTCCAAGTATCATGGTTACCCAACACACAAGAGTAGCAGTCAATGCCGAACATATACCGGACAATAAATTAACTGAAAATGCTATGTCTTCAGGATTTTTTGAAATTAAACTGGCCACCCAGGTAAACATTCTTCCGATTAACAAAAATAATGGCGCTCCAGGTGGGTGAACCACTTGTAACTTGTATGCACCTGCTATAAATTCTCCGCAATCCCATAAACTTCCTACTCGCTCTGCAGAAGCAAAATATACGGCAAATGTTATTAAAAAAACAAGCCAACCTGTAATGTTTGTGATCCTGTTGTGAGAATTCATAAAATCAAATTTTTACTGTAAACCTCTTAAAAAAATATAAAGCGCAAATCTAATAAATTATTGCTGTTTTACTTTTATTGAACTGTAATGAAAAGAAAATATTGTCAAAACAACTAAAACAAGTACCTTTGAGAATCAAAATATTTCAGATGCGGCTGATTTTATTATTATTGACAGTATATTTTTTGTATAAGTTATTTGTGGTACCGGTGATTTCAATCAATAAGACATACCATCAAAAAAATACGCCAACTCAAGAATCCGGAAGCGACGATACCGAATATACTGATTACGAAGAAGTAGACAACAAACCTCAATGAATTCATTCCGCTTAGGTGACCTTATACTAGTCAACAACCACAAGTTTGTGATTTGTGATAAACCTGCCGGCATTCCTGTTCAAGAGGACAAAACGGGTGATAAATCATTGTTATCATTGGCTGAAATTTTTTGTAAAACACGACTTTATCCGGTAAACAGAATAGATCGCCCGGTGAACGGATTGGTGATATTTGCCAAAGAAAGCGCTATAGCTGCCAACATGAATGAAATGCTCACCGATGGCAGGATTGAGAAATGGTATCTAGGGGTCACGAGAAATAAACCTCAAAATGAAGAGGGAATTCTCGAACAGTGGTTAGTACATGATAAAAAATCCAACAAGTCTTATCTGTATCCTGAGCAAGTAAAAGATTCAAAAATTGCTAATCTTGAATACAAAATCATCGGGCGGTCTGACAAATATTATTTTTGGATGATAAAGCTAAATACAGGCAGACACCATCAGATCAGAGCTCAACTTGCACATATT
>JAEUUM010000418.1 GCA_016787375.1 Saprospiraceae bacterium | reverse complement strand
GTCAGCTTTTATTACTTTTCAAACTGAATTCATCTACTTTCATTCAGGAAACCATGAAAATAATATTTACGACACAACCAATTTGTTACTTTAATTGCAGGTATATGAGCATTCCTGCGGAAATGGTCATGATTGCAAGTGCTATAAATCCTAAAATATTTATTGTCAGGCTGTTTACAAATCTACCCATAATTCTTTTATTGTTTGAAATATGAAGAATTATTGCAATTAATACTGGTGCTGTGATTCCATATAAAATTGCGGTGTAAATCAATGCTTGAATTGGTGAAATACCGATATAATTCATAGCGAGGCCTAACAATAGGGAAATTGCAATGATAACATAAAATCCCTTCGCTTCATGGAATTTTTTGTCTAAACCCTGTTCCCAACCAAAAGTTTCAGTAAAAATGTATGATAATGAACCACTCAAAACTGGTATTGCGATTAACCCTGTACCTATAACACCAATTGCAAAAAGCAAATAAGCTAAATTTCCAGCCAGAGGTTTTAAAGCCATGGCTGCTTGTTCCACTGTATCAATTTGATGAACACCGGCGTTGTACAATACTGTACCTGTTGTAAGAATAATAAAATACATTACAAATCCGGATACGGTCATTCCAAAATCAACGTCTTGATTCATCACATGCACCATTTTCTTATTTACCACAAGATGCTTCTTTAAATTTTTCATCTCTTCAACCTCAACCGACGCTTGCCAAAAAAATAAATAAGGTGAAATCGTTGTACCTAATATGCCTACCAAAACAGCGAGAAAATCTTTATCAAATCTAATGGTTGGAATAACAGTGGCTTTTAATATTTCAGCGATATTTTGTTTGTATAGAAAAGGAACTATGAAATAAACCAACATAACGACACACACATACTTCAGAATGTAAGCTATTCTTTGATAAGGCAAGTAGATTATAAGCCCCAAAAGTAAAAGCGTAAAAAATACGCTAAAAAAGTTCGCGTCAATTGAAGGGAACAATAAGTTGCCAACGGCTCCCATGCCGGCAATATCTGCACCGATATTCATAATAATTGCCGGAAAACTAAACACTAACATGATATATAAAACAGGCCTGGGATAATGTTCTTTTAGGGTGCCTGTAAGACCTTGAGATGTAACTAAACCGATTCTGGCGCACATTTGTTGAATAGCAGCCATAAGTGGAAAAGCTACTATTGATGTCCATAATGTTGAGAGGCCATACGCAGCTCCTGCCTGTGAATAAGTTGCAATCCCCGACGGATCATCATCGCTGGCTCCGGTAACAAGTCCGGGACCAATCTTGCTCCAAAAGGTTTGTAGCTTTCTTAAAATATTGATCTTTTTGCGCATTGTTTTCTTTGATGTTGTAACTTGGTAGATTTGTTGTAAGATAAAAAATATTGCCTTAATTAAGTTAATTCAATATTGATTTTATAACATTTATTCACTTAGAACCAATAAGTAAATAAAATCCCATAGTGTGTAGAAAAAACGTATTTGAATGGCAAAAAATTATTCAAAACAATTTTGGTCTATATTTTTAAACCTAGTTCAACACCTTCCATGATTGCCCTTTTTGCATCAACTTCCCCTGCTTTCAGAGCTCCCCCTATTACATAAAATTTGATACCATACTTTTCAAGGTCTTTTACTAATTCATTTTCAGATTCCTGGCCAGCACAAATAATTACCGTATCAGCAGCTAACAATTTAGGTTTATTATTTACAACAATATGAATACCCTGGTCATCGATTTTTTGGTACTCTACTCCTGCAATGGTGTCAACTTTTAACTTTTTAAGATTCAAGCGATGTATCCAGCCTGTTGTTTTTCCTAGTGTTTCTCCCATTTTACCTTCCTTTCGTTGCAACAACCAAACTTTGTGATTTGGCTCGTTGTGAGCACTTTGCATTATTCCCCCTCGAGATTTGTATTCCTGATCTATTCCCCAGTGCTTATAATAAGATAATTCCCTCTTATGAACCAAGGTAGATGCAACATCATAGCCAATTCCACCTGCACCTATTATTGCAACATTTTTTCCAATTTTTTCAGGAAATTTAATCGCATCAGGGTATGAAATAACTTTGGGGTGATTAATTCCTTCAATTTCAATTCTGCGTGGTTTTACACCTGATGAAACAACAACTTCATCAAATCCAAGAGACTTTACGTGTTCTAATGTGAAAGTTATATTTAGGTGAATCCGAACATTGTATAATTTCAAATTTTCTTCAAAATAACGTGTAGTCTCCTTAAACTCTTCTTTGCCCGGTATTAATGAAGCCAGATTAAATTGTCCGCCCAAGATATTTTGCTTTTCAAAAACATGTATTTCATGACCTCTTTTTGCAGCTTCTAATGAAAAAGCCATACCCGATGGACCTCCACCTATCACTGCTATTTTTTTTCTGGTATTTGTTTTTGTTGAAATCATCTCTGTTTCATGGCATGCAAATGGATTTACCAGACATGAGGCGACTTGTTGTTTAAATATTTGATCCAGGCAAGCCTGATTACACGCTATGCAAGTATTGACTAAATTTGCTTGGCCATTTTTCGATTTTTGAACTATATAAGGGTCTGCTAAAAATGGTCTTGCCATCGATATAAGATCAGCTTCACCATTTTGTAAAATCATTTCAGCTTGATCAATCGTATTAATACGATTTGTTGCAATTAACGGAATTTTTATTTCATTTTTCAACTTTTGTGTTATCCAAGTAAAAGCACCGTTCGGTACACTTGATGCTATTGTGGGAATTCTAGCCTCATGCCAGCCAATGCCGGTATTGATTATGTGTACGCCCGACTTTTCGAGCTGTTGTGCTAATAGTATCACTTCCTCCAATGTACTTCCTTCATCAATCAAATCGAGCATGGACAACCTGAATATAATAAGAAATTCATTGCCTGCCCTTTTTTTGACTTCTTTGATAATCTCTAATGGAAATCTAATCCTATTCTCAAAAGTTCCTCCCCATTCATCATTTCTGTGGTTGGTCTTTGGTACAATGAATTGATTAATAAGGTAACCTTCTGAGCCCATTATTTCGACTCCATCGTATCCTGCCTGCTTTGCAAGAAATGCAGTGTTACCAAAATCACGAATGGTTGACCATATTCCTGATCCCGTGAGTTTCCATGGTTTGAATTTAGATATTGGCGATTTAATTGCAGAAGGTGCCACCGCAAATGGGTGGAAACTATAACGGCCTCCGTGAAGAATTTGCAGACATATCTTTCCACCTGCTTTGTGCACTGCCTCAGTAATGACTTTGTGTTTTGTTGCTTCAGCATCGGTTGTCAATTTGGCACCAAAAGGGGTCAACCAAGCTCTTCTATTGGGAGCCACGCCTCCGGTAATTATCAAACCTACCTCCCCTTTCGCTCTCTCCGAATAGTATGCGGCCATCCTCTCAAATCCACCTTTAGCTTCTTCCAGGCCCGTGTGCATTGAGCCCATAATTATTCGGTTTTTTAAAGTTATGAAACCTAAATCAAGCGGATTAAAGACTTTTGGATAGAGCATTTGCCAGATTATTTATACAGTTTAAATTTCAGAATCTACCACAAACATAAAATTTACCATTTCTTGGTGCAACTATAAGGAATTCAAATTTAACCCAAAAAATATTCCTCTTGACAAAAAGATGCATATTTTAGGTGATTAAAAAAAACTTTAAAATCTTCACTTAATATTTTCCCTTTATCACAACAAAAGCAAAATTATCCGGTGTTGATAGTTTGGTTTGTATAATCTTGTTAAATTGCATGAAGTAAAATCCATTTCAAATTTTTTATTCTAAATCCAAGTGTATGGAACAATACGGAAAGATACTGCTGATTGCAATGCCTGTTTTTTTATTGTTGGTTATCGGAGAAAAAATATACGGTTATATAAAAGGAAATGATACGGTCGAATTTATGGACATGATTTCAAGCCTAAGTTCAGGAATCACCAATATCGTAAAGGATGTTCTAGGGTTGTCGGTGACGGTATTGGCGTATAGCTGGCTGGTAAATCACATTGCCGTTTTTCACATCGAGTCCGGATTTTGGGTGGTTTTTATTGCATTTATTGCACTTGATTTTCATGGTTATTGGGTGCACAGACTTAGCCATGAGATCAATTTATTCTGGAACAAACACGCCATCCATCACAGCAGTGAGGAATTCAATCTTGCATGTGCTTTGCGTCAAAGTGTTTCATCATTTGTAAATTTATTTACTATATTCCTTTTGCCGGCAGCCCTGCTCGGGATTCCTTCTGAGGTTATCGCGACCATTGCACCACTGCATTTATTTGCTCAATTTTGGTATCACACACGCCATATTGACAAAATGGGATTCCTCGAGAAAATCATCGTTACACCTTCTCATCACCGCGTTCATCATGCCATCAACCCCGAATATATGGATAAAAATCATGGCCAAATCTTTATTGTGTGGGACAAATTATTTGGAACATTTCAATCAGAACGTGAGGATATTAAACCTGTTTACGGCATTTCACGACCTGCTCATACCTGGAATCCAATTCGAATAAATTTTCAGCACTTATGGCTTTTGTGTCGGGATGCCTGGATGACCGGAAATTATCTGGACAAATTCAGAATTTGGTTTATGCCAACGGGATGGAGACCATCAGATGTTGAGAAGGAGCATCCGGTGCAAAAAATTGAAGATGTATATCATTTTGAAAAATATTCTTCGGCAGTTTCCACCAAATTAAAATACTGGAGTGGAATTCAACTAATTGTAGTTTTTATTTTTACTCTATTTTTCTTTGGACATATAAAACTAATCGGTACACCCGCCATATTTTATTACGGTTTATATGTCTTCCTTTCAGTTTATGCTTTCACAGAATTAATGGACGGAAAACCCGGTGCCTTCTTTTGGGAGATTTTAAAAACATTAACAGGATTTGCTTTGCTTTACATACTGAATGGCAAATTTTTAGTCAACAACTTGATGTACGGAAGTGAATATTTGATTGTTTTTTATCTTGTTTTTTCATGTTTGACAAGCTGGTGGTTTTCCAGATTCGAGCTTTCAAAAGTACAGGTTTCGCAACATTCTTTTCAATAAACAAATATCATGGAGCCTAAAATCAGTAAAAATCAGCAAGCTTATAAGCTTGGTTTCATAATCCTATCGTTGCTTTATCTCATTGCACTGAGCATGAACTTAAACAATGTTATTTTTTATATGAAACCCCTACTTCTTCTACCATTGATGATGTTGGTCCTTGAAACCAAATCATTCAAGGGAAAAATTTTATTGTTTTTAGCATTGATTTTTTCTTGGTTCGGCGATATTCTATTGTTATTTGCCGGAGATAATTCCAAATATTTCATCCTTGGGCTTTTGTCATTCCTTACTGCCCACATATTTTATATTTCCCTGTTCAGACTTCTGAAAACATACCAGGACAAAGGAGACAAGAACATATT
>JAEUUM010000404.1 GCA_016787375.1 Saprospiraceae bacterium | reverse complement strand
ATTAATATCTTTTTCACAATAAATACCAAGCGGCATTTGGCAGCCACCTTCCATCAGTTTTAATATTTTGCGTTCAATAGATATTGTCTCAAAAGTAGTGGTATCGTGAAGGGTTCTTGCTGCTTTTAATGAATCTACATCATTGTCTCTAATCTGAAATGCAAGAACACCTTGCGCAGCGGCAGGTACGAATTCTCTTGGATTTAAAGGTACGAGTTCGAACTCATTGATATCTATCGCAAGCCTTTCAATACCGGCAGCTGCCAGCACTATCGCATCATATTGATGCTCTCTCAGCTTCTGTATTCTTGTAGGTACATTTCCACGCAGATCTTTTATCTGAATATCCGGTTTTAAATATAGCAATTGAGATTTTCGTCTTGCTGATGAAGTACCAATGATGGCTCCATTTTTCACAAAAAGATCTTGACCTTGCTCGTACGCATCTTTTCTAACCAACAACCAGTCAGCCGGATTTGCTCGATAAGAAATGCCTCCTATTTTCAACCCTGCAGGCGATTGTGTTGGTAAATCTTTCATGGAGTGAACTGCCAGGTCGATTTCATTATTTAGTAGAGCTTCTTCTATTTCTTTTGTAAAAAAACCTTTGCCTTCAATTTTATCAAAACTGAGATGAGTGGTCAGATCACCGGTCGTTTTGATAATGCTGATTTTTACTTCATATCCTGCTTTTTCAAGTTGTTGTGTTGTAAAATTTGCCTGCCAAAGAGCGAGTTCGCTTCCCCGGGTACCTAGTCGAATGATGGGTTTGTTTTCCAAAAGCTTAAATTATGTTGCAAAAATATGGTATCAGACATATCCTTTTTTAAATATGGGCAATTATTTTGAGTAAAATAGAATTACTTTTGTTCAAACTTCGTGTATGCAGATAACAGCAAGAGAATTATGCGCCTTGTTAAACGGCAAATTGGAGGGAAATCCTGATGTGGTTGTTTCAGGTCCCAGTAAAATTGAAGAAGGACAACCAGGCACCTTAACCTTTTTGGCAAATCCCAAATATGAACATTTTGTTTACACAACAAAAGCCTCAATTCTGCTTGCCGGAGAGGATTTCACACCAACACAACCAATATCAGCAACCATAATTAGGGTAGAAAATGTTTATGCTTGTGTAGCATTGTTACTGGACAAATTTGGTTCAGAAATCACCCAACAAACCGGAATTTCAAAACAAGCATTTGTTGATTCATCTGCTGAAATAGGAGAAGGCACGTCCATCGGACATTTCACAGTTGTGGACAAACAGGCTAAAATTGGAAAGAATTGTACCATTTATCCGCAGGTATTTATTGGCGAAGATGTTACAATTGGGGACAATGTAACCCTACACTCAGGAGTAAAGATTTATCATAAATGTCAGCTTGGAAATAATATTGTGCTTCACAGTAATGTAGTAATTGGTGCTGATGGTTTTGGATTCGCTCCTCAAGAGGATGGGACATATAAAAAAGTAGCTCAGATAGGCAATGTACTTATAGAAGACAATGTTGAAATTGGGAGCAATACTACTGTTGATCGCGCCACCATGGGGTCCACTTACATCAGAAGGGGTGTAAAATTAGACAATTTAATCATGATTGCCCATAATGTTGAAATAGGTGAAAATACCGTTATCGCAGCACAAACAGGAATTGCCGGAAGTACTAGGATCGGAAAAAACTGTATGATTGGTGGTCAAGTGGGCATTGTAGGTCATATCCAAATAGCTGACAGGACAAAAATACAAGCTCAAAGTGGTATTTCACGCACCATTAAAGACCCGGATACTGCATGGTATGGTAGTCCTGCCATTGATTACGGAGATTTTTTAAAAGCTCAAGTCGTTTTTAAAAAGCTACCTGAGCTACAGAAAAAAATAAACGAATTGGAGAAATTGGTTTCTCAATCTGAGACTAAAAAATAACAACAATTTGCTACTAAGTTTGATCCAAATAAAAATGCCGGCCACAGATGTGACCGGCGAGAATAAGTAACTATATAGAAAAAATCTTGGAGTTGATTTCTTAGGATTATTGAACGAACTTTAAATTTTCATAAACAGTTTGTGCTATACATTGCCCTTGTTCAAAGCCTTTTTCACATGCACGTCTCATGTGCACTCCACCATAAATTCTTGAATGGTATGCTTCAATACCTGCTTGCACAAAATTTAAAAAGTTCCTTGTACCAAATCCTTTATCGTTATGCTGTGAATCAGAAAATGCTCTGTTCCCAAATAAGTTTGTTAATATTGTAGAGGAAGATCCACCATTTAGAGAGGTTCCTGAGATGTAATCCGGATAAGGAGGTGTCGGAACCGGTGAACTCCAATTTGTATGCCCCATTACTTTCCTGATATATGAAACAGGTCTTTCTAAGTTATATTTATATTTCATATACCACGCTGTTATAAATCCATCTCTTGTTGAAATACTCAGCAAAACGTACATTTTTAATGTTGTTGCCAAATCAAGGTTAAACTGATCAACAAGTTGGTTGGCTATACCAATCCATGAGCCGGCAGGTGAGCCTGAAACTCCCGGATTATTTGCCCAATATTTTCCAATCTCAACTTTAATCGGGTCAAATGAAGCATCATAAACTTCTTTTACTTCTTTATAATAATCACTTGCTGGGTCGGTACTATATACAAGTGGTGGCACTGATTCACAGACTTTGTAG
>JAEUUM010000392.1 GCA_016787375.1 Saprospiraceae bacterium | reverse complement strand
GTGCATTAAAGTTTTTTCCGCACCTCAGTCCTTCCGAAAACTTAGCTCAATATACAATCTACAACATCTTTTTAGGGCTCATGCCAAAACACACCGGCCTTATACTTTTGGCTAAAATGGAATGCGGAATTGGATCATTATTCATTTCCGGGAAATTCATTAAAACAGCCATAGTTGTTGCGCTCATTCATATGGCGTGTACTTTTACACCACTATTTTTCTTCTCTGAGATATCATTCGCCAAACCGCCGCTTGTTTTTACATTGGTTGGTCAGTACATCATGAAAAACATTGTATTTATTTGTGCACTATGGTTATTGTGGCCTAGTGAAGATAAAAGTTCAAACAAAAAGAAGGCTTCAACTGCAAGAAAATTGGAAGAAATGCACGTTTGATTTTCAACCTTGTACCTTATCTGATTAGTACTTCTATAAAACAGAAAATCCTTTGTTAAGAGCATTTCGCCAAACAAAGGATTTTTTTATTAAAATAAATGTTAGAGTAAACGTTGTACATTCATCAAGACTAACCATGATGAAAATTTAAGCATTTTCACTCTATGGTATTAAAAGCACAAATTGTTTATGCTGAAAAAGATGTACCACATCCACAAGTAGACTTGGCATTTGGATTGTTGAAAGAGAAACCTCTGTTGTTAAGACCGTCAACCCAATCAACCTCCATTCCAATGAGGTAAATGCCGTGTGATTTGTCCATCAATACTTTCATACCATGTATTTCAAATTGCTGATCTGATTCCTTTTGGGTATCAAAGCCGAGGATATAAGAAAAACCTGAGCAACCACCACCTTTCACTCCTACCCTCAAGCCGTATTCTTCCGGTACATTTTGTTCATTTCGTATGCTCCACAATTGATCAATTGCACTTTGAGTTATGGTTAATGGAGCTGTTTTGGTCGATTCTAATACTTCACTCATTGTTATTTAGATTTATTCTACAAAATTACCTTAATAACATCTTTAATTCAAATAAGTTCCGGTAGATTTTGCATAAAATTTCATTTATGTTCATATTTCAGATCCTTCAGCTGAGGATAAGCCCTATAGCTATTGAATTCATTTTTGGATAATAATAACTCAATATTTGATTCTATGTGGTATCATTGATTTATTTTAATTTTACAAATTAGCCAATATTTAATTGATGAACATTTTTTCCATATTAAAATCTATTAGTTCACACCCACTCAATAAAAAGCGAAAATTAGCTGCAGTCTGGCGATTTTTAAAATGGCAAATAAGCATCAGGTTGAATCCGAAACCAATGATATATTCTTTTACAACCAGGTCAAAACTTATAATTCACAGAGGGATGACGGGAGCAACCGGCAATCTTTATTGTGGTTTGCAGGATTTTGAAGACATGGGATTTTTACTTCACTTTTTGCGGCCGGAAGATTTTTTTGTAGATATTGGGGCGAATATTGGAAGTTATACTGTTTTGGCGAGTGCCCATGTTGGAGCAAAAACCCTTGCAGTTGAGCCAGTTCCTTCAACACAGTACCATCTGAAAGAGAATATATCAATCAACAAAATACATGCTCTGGTGAATGTCCTCCCATTTGCATTGGGTTCAAAAAAAAATAAAACCAATTTTGCTATTTCAAAAGACATGATGAATAACCATGTGTCTACTTCAAATGATGACCAGTTTATTGAGGTTCAAATTGAAACCCTGGATGAAATTTTGGCAATTGAACAAATACCGATTTTAATAAAAATAGACGTTGAAGGATTTGAATCAGAAGTATTAAAAGGCGCCATGAAAACTCTAAAAAATCCGGGATTAAAAGCTATTATCATTGAATTGATGGGCCTGGGTGAGCGGTATGGTTTTGATGAAAATAACATTCACAAGCTTTTACTAGAACTGGATTTTAAACCGGCAAAGTACGATCCCTTTCATCGACAAATAGATACCCTTGATTCCTTTGGAAAAAGAAATACACTTTACATTCGAGATCTAAAATTTGTTGAATCAAGGGTTAAAAGTGCAGAACAGACTACAATTTTAGATCAGGTATTTTGATTTTGGCGACAGATTTAATTCTAAACTCACTGTATCAACGAAATGAAATTAAAAAAATTAAAGCTATTAGGCTTATTATTACAACATCCTATTGATAGAATTCTGGATGGTCTCAGGGCCCAAAGAGAGAAGCAATTTAAAAAGGCAATTGTCCTAAAATATGGCATCACTCAACTCCCAACTGTTGACCTGTTGGAATTGTTCGGTGAATTTGAAGAGGAGTTATCAACTTATAGCTTTTTACAAAGCACATCGCAAATAACAGACTTAATGATCCTTAAAAAATTTGCCAAAAGCATTCAAAACTGCGACTATTATTGAGGGAGCTTACAAGTTGTTCGGCGTTGTTTTTAATTTTATTTAAGAAATAACGATACTAGTTTTAGAATAAATGATAATATTCCAATTATCACTAAAATTTTCCCCCAACTTTTTACATTTTGGTAGTTTTCGTTACTTGTAGATTTTATAAAAAATCCAAATACAATTAATAACATTGGGACAAGTATACTTATGACATCTTTAAGTTCCATTTTCGTTTTTTAAAATTACTGCCAACTAAAAGGAATATTGATGACCGGCGAGCATCCAAAATAATGAATACGGGCATAAAACCTGTCACCAATATTTTGTTGAAGGAGGCAGCTGGTCATCAATAGGGATAATTGTTAAGTTACTTAAGTCCTCACCTTAACAAATATAGGGTTTAGAACTCACAGTTCAAAGTTTTAAAGCAGATAAATTGTTGGGTAATATTAATAACAACCGTTGATAAATGACTGGTTGATTGTAAAACTCAAATAACCACTAAAACAAACTTTCCACTCTCCATTTTCCTCTATCAACTTTTTTAAAAACCCCATATGGTGGGTGGCACTTACGCTCTGGTCAACACCGGTACTTGCTGATGATTTATATTTAATATC
>JAEUUM010000383.1 GCA_016787375.1 Saprospiraceae bacterium | reverse complement strand
CATTAGAAATCTCAGTAAAAATTCTGATTTTATTTTTTGTTTTGTTAGGACAATCTGTCTCCTTCGGTCAGACCTGGATGGACGAAATATTTATCGAGGGTAAAAATCCTACCTTTTATGAAATACAACAGAAAGCCAATGAATATTGGACAACACACGATCCGACAGAAAAGGGAAAGGGCTTTAAAGCCTTTAAAAGATGGGAAAATTACTGGGAGCATCGCTTGAATGAAGATGGTACTTTTCCTGAGAGTGGAATAAATCAAAATAATTTTGAAAAGTATCTAAAAAGCACAGGGAATAAAAAACAAGGTGCAAAAGGGTTGTTGGGTGGCGCAAACTGGGTTGGAGCAGGACCAAATAATTCAGCCGGTGGATACAATGGAATTGGGAGGGTTAATTCTATTGCATTTCATCCTTCAAATACAAACATCATTTATATAGGTTCAGCAGGTGGTGGTTTCTGGAAAACTTCGAATGGAGGAACTTCATGGACAACAACTACAGACAATATTGGGGCATTAGGTATTTCAGGGATTGCAGTCGTGCCTTCAACTCCAAATACGATTTATATTGCCACAGGTGACGGAGATGCCACAGATAACTGGTCAATAGGAGTGCTCAAGTCAATTGATGGAGGAAACACCTGGAATACAACAGGATTGAATTGGGCAAATAGCTTCAACAAAGTAATCCGTAGAATCATTATTGATCCGGATGATGAAAATAATCTACTAGTTGCATCAAGTGATGGAATTTACAGATCTACTGATGCCGGAGCTACTTGGTCTCAGAAACAAACCGGCAATTTTTTTGATATTGAGGCGAATCCTAATGCCTCTACCAGTATATTTTATGCATCAACAGGAAATACTATTTACAAGTCAACCAACAACGGAAACAGCTGGACAAATATCCAGACTATATCAGGAAGCAACAGAATTGCATTGGCTGTAACTCCTGCAAATAATACAGTCGTGTATGCATTAAGCTCACTTTCGAGCAACAGTGGTTTCAATGGTTTATATAAATCTACAAATAGTGGTGATTCTTATGCTGTTCAATCTACCACTCCTAATATCCTTGATGGGTCACAGGATGGATCTACCTCCGGAGGTCAGGGATGGTATGATTTGACTTTGGCTGTGGATCCTGCAAATGAAAATATACTATACACAGGTGGAATAACCAACTGGAAGTCAACAAATGGAGGAGTCAACTGGAGTCTTAACTCATTTTGGTATTCGATTGCAGGTGTTCCAACTGTCCATGCGGATAAACATGCCATGGAATGGCAGGGCAACACCCTTTTTCAAGGAGTTGATGGAGGTGTTTACAAAACTTCTAATGGTGGCTCAACGTGGACTGATGTATCAGGAGATTTGGTTATCAGTCAGATGTACCGTTTAGGAGTTTCAAAAGCAGACACAAGAGTGATAACAGGATTGCAGGATAATGGAACAAAATTAAGGAATACAGCAGGTGTATGGACGGATAACATCGGAGGTGATGGAATGGAATGCGCCATTAATCCGGTCACACCAACCATTATGTATGGAGAATACCAATATGGATTCTTACAGAGATCTACCAATGGTGGTGCATCCTGGACTGAAATCAAACCTACCGGTACTGGGAATGGATCTTGGATTACACCATTTGCAATAGATCAAGCTACACCTACTACATTATATGTAGGGTATGATCGTGTGTATAAAACAACAAATCAGGGTAATGCATGGACAGATCTTAGTGGCAACCTTGGAGTTGGCAACCTTACCATTTTGAATGTTGCACCTTCAAATTCCAATTATATTTATGCAGGTACTAGCAACAGCCTTTTCCGAACAATAAATGGTGGTACAAACTGGACAGCAATGACTATGCCTGGTTCGTCTACCAATATGATTACTATTCATCCTACGGATCCTAACATTATATATGCCGTCAGACAAAATTATGCGGCAGGTGCAAAAGTTTACAAATCTATTAACGGTGGAGCAACCTGGACTAATATCAGCGGTTCATTACCTAATATTCCTGCAAATACAATTGCTTACTCAAAATGCACCCAAGATGGTTTGTATGTCGGAATGGATGTAGGTATTTATTATAGAGACAATACATTGTCTGATTGGGTATTATTCAATACCGGACTACCAAATGTTGAAATTCAGGAAATCGAGATAGATGATTCAGAAAACGTCATTTATGCAGCGACTTATGGAAGAGGATTGTGGAAGTCAGACCTTTACATGAGTGCACCTTTGGTTACAATTTCTCTTGGGGCATTAAATGGACCTACAACTTGTGGCGGAACGGACGGAAGCATTGTGTTAAATTTTACAAATGTACCTGATGGGTCATATACAATAAGCTATAAAAAGAACGGTACGCCTACAACAATGACTAAAACCGTTACTTCTAACACAACGACCTTAACCGGTTTGACTATGGGTAACTATACTGAATTTAGCATTACTGCGAATTCATGTATAGGCTCAAATGCAGGTCCTGCATTATTGAATGATCCGGTACCACCAATAGTAGATGATGTGGCAAGCCAAAGTGTTTGCTCAGGTAATCCGGTAGCACCTGTTAACTTTACAGGAACCCCGGGAGCAACCTACTCATGGACCAACGATAATACGGGCATAGGATTGGCTGCATCAGGTTCTGGTAATATTTTAGGGTATATTGCCCCAAATGTAATGACCACACAAATTGGGAATATTGCTGTAACACCTATGAAGGCAGGATGTATGGGACTACCAAAACTATTTACAATAACAATCAAACCGCTACCGGTAATTGCTATAAGCTCAGTATCTTACCCACAACCTCCATGCACGAATAATGATGGAAGCATTACTTTTAATTTCACAAATGTTCCGAATGGTACATACACCATGAGCTACACTGTCAATAGTTTACCTGCTTCTGCACCGATTACTGTTTCCGGTGGAGCCGGAACTTTATCTGGACTGGCCGTTGGTATTTATAATAATTTTAGCCTTACCGCTAATGGATGCACCGGAA
Organism: Saprospiraceae bacterium; assembly: GCA_016787375.1. Taxonomy (GTDB): domain Bacteria; phylum Bacteroidota; class Bacteroidia; order Chitinophagales; family Saprospiraceae; genus JAEUUM01. The sequence continues at coordinate 5,332 of JAEUUM010000383.1, read as the reverse complement.
TGCTAAATTCTTCAATTTCGCTTGATTGTGCTGCGGGAGGGGCTTGTCCAACAATAGGATCGCTGTCTGTCAGCAATTCAATATCATGCAAAACATCATCCATAACTTTAACAGCAAATGGATTGGCAAATATGGGTGGAACTTATGGAATCAGTTTTGTTTCATCTACAGTTGCATTAGCAGACCCTTATTTTGGAGGCACAGTATTAGGAACTGTTCCAAACAGTGGTTTAACAAACGGAGGTACGCAAGCTGTGTTTACCACAACAATGGGAACCAGCGGATCATATTTTTTATATGCAATATTGAGTCCTGTACCTGCTGATATAAGTTGCAGACCTTCAAAAAGTTCAAATGTAAAAATCATAGATTGTACCCCTGTTATTTCAATACCATGTGCTTGTAAGAATAATGCCTCAACATTAATAAATGGTCAGTTTAATGAGAACATTTCTGTGAATGCTCCGGCAGGTCAGACATGGACAGTAACTTCAGTCACAGGTTTATATCAAACTTCTTCTCCGGCACCACCGGGGGCACCTATTAATATACCTGTTGGATTTGTATTGACCTCGGGTCCGGTTCAAGGTGATGGTTCAGTTAATTATACACTTATGGGTGTTCATGTAGATGCTATTGGCTATAGTGTTTCTATTTCGAATGGTATAGGTGCAAGCGGAACACTAAGTTCAATTTGCTATTATCCAAATCCTCAAATTAATGGTTTGGCTTCAACTTATTGTGCAAATGATCCATCAGTAACTTTAAGTGGTTCTGCTTTACTAGGAGGACCTCCAGGTGGCAATGCAATGGGAACAGGGTCATTTACAATTAATGGAACACCCAACACAATATTCAACCCGGCTGCCTTGGGTGCCGGAACCCACAATGTTATTTATACATTTGATGCCGCAGATGGTGTGCCGAATTCAAATCACCCGGGATGTATTCAATCAGTAAACCAGAGTGTTTTGGTGAATCCTATCCCTACAGTTAATTCGGTTGCCAGTCAAACGTATTGTCCCGGTGCAGCAGTACCTGCGTCTAATTTTACCGGAACACCATCAGGAGTTGCATTCAACTGGGTGAGAACTGCAGGTGCCATAGGTTTGGCTTCATTAAATGGAACAGGCAACGTCCCTGGGTTTGTTGCTACCAACACAGGTGCAGCACCTCTCACAAGCACATTTACTGTTACACCATCATTTACCGCAGGTGGAAAGACATGCACGGGTACACCAATTACTTACTCAATTACAGTAAACCCAACTCCAACAGTAGCTTCACAGTCTAATAAAATATATTGTTCCGGTGTTGCTACTGGTGCAATCACATTTACAGGAACCGCGACAAGCTATAATTGGACTAACTCCAATACTGCAATAGGGCTTGCAGCAAGTGGTACAGCATCTCCATCTATTCCATCTTGGATCCCTATTAACAATACAAATAATCCAATCACCGGAATAATAACAGTTACTCCTGTATATACAAATGGTTCGGTTACTTGTACCGGATCTCCTATTACATTTACCATAACCATTAATCCGGGAGCAAAAGCAGTTTGTAAGAATTTTACACTCTATCTAGATGCAACAGGCAATGCAAATCTTTCAAGCTCTGATATAAATGGAGGAAGCAGTGGGGGAGGTATTTCACTAAGTAAGACGAGTTTTAATTGCACAAATATTGGCGACAACATAGTCGTTTTAACTGTAACTGATGCATGTAATGCCACATCATCTTGCACTGCAATTGTGAGTGTCATTGATAACCTGCCACCTGTTTTGTCAAGTGTTCCTGCAAATATTACCATTGAATGTTCAGGAACGCTACCAGGTATTCCAACCGTTACTGCAACAGACAATTGCTCAGCATTGGTTACTTTTTCCGAGACAAATAATCAAAGTCCTTATAAAACTTTATGTGGAAGTATAAATTATGATATCAAACGAACATGGACAGCAACTGATCCTTCAGGAAATAAATCAACAAAGACTCAGGTAATAAGCTTGGTAGATTTAAAAGCTCCGAAATTTGTTGATGTTCCTCCTGCATTTATCACTGTAGATTGTGATGATGATAATGATAATAATGTCGATCCATTGATCGTAGACGGTTGTGATGAAACGCCTTCTTTGATTCTTGATATCAAGTACAAATTCAACCCGAATGGTTGTAAAAACTCCTACGTCTCTACTTATACATGGACAGCAGGTGACAAATGTGGAAATACCGCTCAATACATCCAAAAAATAACGGTTGAAGATAAAACTCCACCTGTTATTGTTTGTCCACCAAACATATCAATTGTAAGTTCAGTGCCTACCTCTGTATCATGGATTTCACCAAAGGCAAATGATAATTGCGATGGAGGTATTCCGGTTGTGCAAATCTCAGGACCAAAAAGTGAAAGCCTTTTTGATCCAAATACTGTGACAACTATTATATACTCTGCAACCGATGAATGTGGCAATGTAAGCACATGTTCATTTACTGTAAGTGTCAAAAAAATTAGTACCAAAGTAGGGGTTGATATCAATGGTGAAATATCAGACTCAAAAAATCCACCAAATCAAATTTCTGCTGATATTCAAATCAATGGAAGTATTAATCAATATACACCAACTACCGGAGGAAAATACTTGTTTTCATCCATTCCAAATGGATCTAATCTGGAGATATTTGCGGAACAAAGCAAGTTTCCTCTAAATGGTGTAAATGCTTTAGACTTGATCCATATTTCAAATCATATTCTTGGTAAGAAAGCCTTGAACTCTCCATTTAAGATGTTGGCAGCAGATGTAAACAAAAGTAAAAACATTACTACAGCTGATATAGTTGAAATAAGAAAATTGATTTTACATATAACTGACTTGTTTTCTGCGTCAAAATCTTGGGAGTTTTTACCTTCTAATGTTAAATTTACAAACCCAAATAATCCTTGGCTAGATCAACTGGATTCTAAGATTGCAATCACCAACATTCAATCTGACAAAACCTTTAATTTTATTGGTTACAAAATGGGTGATGTAACTTATGATGCTGATCCAAATGCGTTTAGTTATACAACTGGTACAAGGAGTAATGAAACACTTACTTTGAATACGACAAACAAGTTTTTCAAAAAAGGTGAAACCATAGCAGTAAGCTTAGCACCAGGGGACACTAAACTAGCCAAGGCAATGCAGTTTACTTTGAATTATGATGTAAATTCACTTGAATTTCAAAAAGTTGATGGTGATATTCCTGGTGTAACAGAACAGAATTTTGGGCTTAGATACCTTGAAGACGGACACATTACCGGGTGTTTTGAAGTAAACAACGAATTTGAAAACCAGTCATTGTTCACATTAACCTTCAAAGCTAAAGCTGATGGGGAGTTGGTAAAAACACTTTCAATGAGTTCAATGATTACTCCTGCTCAAGCGTTTACAAATGAAGATAAGGCTCTCGAACTTGAACTTTCATTTACAGACAAAGAAACAGCAACCATTAATCAGCAAGTGATTTTGTATCAAAATGAACCTAACCCATTCAGCAACAATACGGCAATTAGGTTCAAATTACCTTCGGATGCAGACGCAACAATTAAATTCTTCACTGTTGACGGAACGCTGGTTAAGGAAATAAGCGGATCCTACAGAAAAGGTGAGAATAAATTCGAAATATCCGGCAATGATTTGCCTGGTCTTGGCATTTATTTTTATCAATTCAAGACAGGTAGTTTTGTAGGAATGCAAAAAATGGTATTTTTAAAATAATTAACATGATTCATCAAACACCTTTCTTGATGTATGAGAAAGGTGTTTGATATTTTAACGAACACGGAATTTAAAAAACGCTGATGTAGCCAAAGTGTATTTTTGGTGCCCTGAAGTCAAAAGCTAAACCTGTCCTTTGACCTACAGCTGCCACCACCCCGAATAATCCTGCTTTTGTTTGTAGAGTCATACCAAACCCAAAGGACAAAGGCTGGTCGTTAAAGTTGATATTATCATAGTTGGTGTTGGTAAATGCAAAATCAGAAAAGATAAATGCATAGGACAGAGGTCCTAATAAATACCTGTATTCAACAGAGGCCAATAGGTATTTCGATACCTCGAGAGATTGCTCATCGAAACCACGGAGTAATTTGTAGCCACCGATTCTGTATAACTCATTTCTCAAAGTATTTTCTGAAAATAAAATGCTACCACTTTGCAAACTTGTCTTTAGAATTTGCTTTTTGAAAATTCGGGTGTATCTATCCAGCTGAAAATCAAATCTAAATTGACCGGACTTAATACCGGCACTGTCATACAGGGCATTAAAATCAACTCCTGTTCTACTGAGAGCAATTATCTTTTGGTTTTTTTTAATCGTTCTCAACCCTGCCATTGCTTTGATTTTAAAATCCCAACCAGAAGTAGGATTTATAATAAAATCAAGTGATGTTATACTTCCTTCCAGACCAAATGACGATCGTTTAAAGTCGAGTAAGGATGGCAATTTAATGGAATTTTGGATTGCAGTTTTATTAATAGACAATAAGTTTGAAATATTTTCCTGAATAAAAATTTTAATAGAAGACCTGTGTTTTAATGGTATTTTCAAACCAACACCATATTGTATATCGAGGTGTGTTGTGTCACGTTTTTGGAGCTGAAATTGACCGTCTGCACCTACTTTGGTTCCAAGCAAAAATGGCCAAGTCAAACCAAGTTGTACATTTTGGTCTTCCACGTTAAACCTTCTGTAGTCAAAGAATATCCTCTCTCCACCCGACAACATATTATACATGTCAGCAGTAATTTGCCCGGTTAATATGGTTCTAGATTGTGATGGGTTGGCACCGGAAGTTGGCTGTAGACCCAAAATGATATCAAAATGGTTCGCCTTTTTCTTTTTTAAAAATAATTTGATGCTTGCCTGGTCTTCTTTAAAAATGATTTGGGAAGGAGAGGTCGTTTCTACAAAGGGCAATTCGTTGATTCGCTCATCAATTTGTGTTATTTTGTTTGCAATAAATGGCTTGCCTTGTTTCAGATCAAGAACATAATTCCAGATTCGGTTATCTGAAACAATCTTCTCTCCTTCTACGGTAATATCATCCATGATTATAAATGGACCTTTCTCAGCATTTAAACTCGCCTGAAATTCTTGATTGATGATTTTAATATCTGAGAAGAACACTGAGGCAAAGGGATATCCGCGATTGGTGGCATCGTTCAATAGGTTTCTCTTTCGTTTTTGCAGGTCTTTTACTGAAATAGTTTTTGAAGTGATTTTTTGATCCCAATTTGCAGGTTTTTGAAATATAGGGTCAGAAATGTTCCAGTTTAGTTTTACC
>JAEUUM010000309.1 GCA_016787375.1 Saprospiraceae bacterium | reverse complement strand
AACACTGTTTGATTTGGTCTGAAATTCTTTATCCCGGGCAAAGCATAAAAATTTCAGCCCAAAGTCGACTTGAAAAATTTTATGAATCTTTTGGTTTTACTCTTACAGGTGAATACTATTTAGAAGATGACATCCCACATTCAGGGATGATTTTCAAGCCAAAATAGCTTCTTTTGTTTGCTCGAGTATTTCAATGGCTTCAGCGTGATTCGGAGCTTGAGAATATACCCTCAACACAGGTTCGGTACCACTTGGTCTGATCATTACCCATCGATCGGCGTCAAAGTAAAACTTAAACCCGTCAAGATTTTCTGTTTGGACTACTGGATACGTCCCAAATTTCTGATAAAGCTTTTGTTGACAAGCAGATATAACCTCAGATTTTTTTGTTTCAGTAATATGAAGATCATATCTGTCGGTAGCAAAAGGTCCCACTAAGTCATAAACTTCTTGTATAAGTTCTTTTAGTGATTTGCCGGTTTTGGCCATAAATTCCATAATCATCAGACCGACCCAAATACCATCCCTTTCTGGAATATGGCCCTTAACAGCAAGACCTCCACTTTCTTCACCACCCACCAAAACATCGCGAGTTATCATGATTTCAGCTATGTACTTGAAACCAATTTTTGTAGTGGTGCAGGGCAAACCAAATATCTCTGCCAATTTTTTCATTTTGTCTGTTACTGAAAAGGTTATGATAACCTCACCTGAAAGACCTTTGTATTTATGAAGATATAAAAGCAATAAAAGCAATAAATGATGACTGTCAACAAAGTTGCCATCGCTGTCATACATTCCGATTCTATCGGCATCCCCATCATTAGCAAGACCAAAAGCGTATGCAGAAGATGATCTGATAGCATTGCTTAGCTGCAATAGATTTCGGTGTATTGGTTCTGGAGCTTGCCCCATAAATGAAGGGTTGTATTCGCAATGCAACAGCAGTGAGTTCGCAAACAATGTTTTGATCACATTTTGACCTGCCCCATACATACCATCGTAAGCCATTTTCAGGCCTGATTGTTGAATTGCAACCAAATCAAAATTTCCCTTGATGTGATCGATATACATTTTTTCAAGTTCGACATAACTTACCAAACCTTGTTCGATAGCATTTTCAAAATTTATCGACGGACTAATTTCATTGTCAGGTATTAAGCTTTCTACAGCAGCAATGTCGCTTGGGATGGTCGGACCGCCAAAAGATGACTTGAGTTTAAATCCATTATAAGAAGGAGGATTGTGGCTTGCGGTAATGACTATTCCCAGGTCAGAACCTGTTTTCACAACACCAAATGATACCATAGGAGTAGAAACAAAATTTTTTGCTACCAAAGCTTGTATGCCATGAGATGCAAAAACCGAAGCAGCTTGCTGAAGGAACATTTCACCACCAAATCTGCAATCATGACCAATAACAACTTTTTTACCACCTTGATTCCTGAGCCAAATGGCTGTAGCCTCAGATACCCTAAGTACATTTGCCACTGTGTAATCGTCCGCGATGATTGCGCGCCACCCGTCTGTTCCAAATTTTATTGATTGCATGAATTTCAATTTAATAGCACAAAGTTTCAGAATTTTTTGCTTAAAAAGAAAATAACTGGCATAATTCAGCCAAGTTGACAACCATGGTATTGATTTTAAAATATTCTAATGATGGTTTACAATTACTTCATGTGAGCTTAAAACTTTAGCTTTGTGAAAGATTGAACATAAAATGTTGCATAAAGAAGATAGTTACAGACATAAGGGGCTAAGAAGGAAATTGGTTGAAACCTTAATAAAAAAGGGAATCAAAGATCAGAAAGTGCTTGAAGCAATTGGTAAATTGCCAAGACATTTCTTTCTCGATTCGGCCCTTGATTATCAAGCTTATGAAGATAAAGCATTGCCTATTAAAGTAGGCCAAACCATTTCTCAACCATACACTGTCGCCTACATGACTGAGTTGTTAAAAATTAAAAAACAAGACAAAGTTTTAGAACTGGGTACAGGAAGTGGCTATCAGGCAGCAATTCTCTCATTGTGTGGTGCAAACGTTTACACAGTTGAACGTCAGGAGACTCTTTATCACGAAGCAAGAAATCTCCTTCTAAAGATGAATTACAACAACATTAAATTCTTTTTCAGGGATGGATCCAAGGGGTTACCCGAGTTTGCTCCTTTTGATAAAATCATCGTTACGGCTGCTTGTTCTGAAATACCTGAAGTTCTCTTAAAGCAACTGAATGTTGGTGGAATTATCATCATACCGGTAGGGGAAAGTTCACAACAAATGATAACCATTGAGCGAATAAGCCAAGATGAGTTTGTAAAAAAACTTCACGGTGATTTCAACTTTGTTCCTTTTTTACCCGGGACAGAGGGCAAGAAGTAAATTCTGTATTTTAGAATTGTTATTCTGAGTGTCCGAATTTTGAGGCTAAGATATTCTATGTTATTGAAAGTCTTGTCTCCAATTTTCACGATAACAATTATTTTAAAGGTTTTCTTTTAGTGGCAAAAAATTTTTTTACCAATGCACTGCATTCCTCATTTAAAATGCCGTATTCGAGTTTGGTTTTTGGGTGTAAAAGCATTTTGCCAATTCGCATGAAACCTCTTTTTTCATCGCCGGCTCCATAAACAATGCGTTTTGGTCTAGCCCAAAAAAGCGCACCTGCACACATATTGCATGGTTCTAAAGTAGAGAATATTTCACATTCTTCAAGATATTTTGCTCCGAGAAAATCTGAAGCCGCAGTGATGGCCATTATTTCAGCATGCGCAGTTACATCATTTAGTTGTTCGGTTTGGTTATGTGCCCTGGCGATAATCTGATTGTTACAAACCACAACCACTCCAATTGGTATTTCATCGAGCTCATAAGCCTTTTCCGCCTCCTTTAGAGCCTGCCTCATGAAATACTCATCGTTGTATATTGAAAATGGAATATTATCTATCACAAAAAATTGATTTTATTTTTTCAGGTCAAAATTATAACTTTGCAAATGGAAAAAGAAAAATTAACCCAACACAAATTCATTTCTGAGGCATTAACCTTTGATGATGTCCTCTTGGTTCCCGCCTATTCAGAAGTACTACCTCGCGATGTAGACATCTCCTCAAGACTTACAAGAGAGATCAGGCTAAATGTTCCAATCGTTTCGGCAGCAATGGACACCGTTACTGATTATAGGCTGGCTATAGCCATTGCCAGACAAGGAGGTATCGGCATCATTCACAAAAATATGCCCATCGAAGATCAGGCCGAACAAGTCCGTATTGTAAAACGCTCTGAAAGCGGAATGATTATTGACCCGGTTACCTTGACGCCCGATGCCATTGTTGCTGATGCGCTGGCACTCATGCACAAGTTTAGCATTGGTGGTATCCCAATAGTTGATCTTTCAGGAAAATTGGCCGGAATTCTCACAAATCGCGACTTAAGGTTTGAAAAGAATAATTCCAAATCAGTGAAGGAACTGATGACTTCAGAAAATCTGATAACGGCTCCCGAAGGAACAAATATGAATCAGGCAAAGGATATTCTCCAAAAAAACAAGATTGAAAAACTCCCCGTCGTAGATAAAAACAATAAACTGGTTGGGTTAATAACATACAAAGACATCATGAAGGTACAAAATTATCCGATTAGTTGCAAGGATAATTTGGGCCGCCTGGTAGTAGGAGCAGCAGTTGGCGTCACAGCTGATATGTTTGAAAGAATAGAAGCTTTGAAAAAAATGGGAGTCGATGTAGTTTGCATCGACACAGCTCATGGTCACTCAAAAGGTGTGTTGGATGCTGTGAAAAACACAAAACTCAAATTCAAAGACCTGCAGATTATAGCAGGCAATGTGGCAACAGGCGAAGGAGCTCTGGCTTTGGTTAATGCAGGCGCTGATGCAGTCAAAGTTGGGGTTGGGCCGGGAAGTATCTGTACTACCAGAATCGTTGCAGGAGTAGGTGTTCCTCAGCTTTCGGCCATATATAATGCAGCAAGTGCAATTGCCAGAAAAGGTGTTCCGATCATCGGTGACGGAGGCATCAGATACACAGGAGACATAGCTAAAGCAATAGCTGCCGGTGCGGATACCATTATGGCAGGATCGTTATTTGCAGGTGTAGAGGAAGCACCTGGTGAAACCATAATATTTGAAGGCAGAAAATTTAAAATATACAGAGGTATGGGTTCACTAGGTGCCATGGCTCTCGGATCGAAAGACCGATATTTTCAAGATGCCGAAGATGAAGTGAAAAAACTTGTGCCTGAAGGAATAGAGGGCAGGGTTCCGTACAAAGGAACTTTGGAGGAAGTCATGACCCAGTACATAGGAGGCCTTAGAGCCAGTATGGGTTATTGTGGTGCCCCTGATATTATGAAACTCCAAAAGGCGGAGTTTGTAAAAATTTCATCCGCCGGTGTAAAAGAGAGCCATCCCCATAACATCACCATCACAAAAGAATCTCCAAATTACTCGGCACGATAACTTAGATTTTTGCCATACTTTTTTGTGTTTTGGAGCGTTTCAGCCTTTGAATTCACTATTATGACCCCTAGTTGGCAATTTTGTGCATGCTTGCAATATTTTTAACAATCGAAAATGGGAATTAGGAAAGAAAGCATTTTGTTCTTCGCAATGGTTTGGATGGTTGGTAATTTTTCAAAAATTGCCGCTCAAAATTTTGCTTATATTGATTCCGTTTATGTAAGTAACATCAAGAGTGTGAAGTTTCATATTGCCGGTAATCCACTGGCATTTCCGGCTATTCCCTTGGGGAATGATTTTCCCATGGTTCTCTCTTTTGATGATATGGCTACTGATACCAAAGATTATGCTGTTTCAATCATTCATTGCAATCAAAACTGGACACCATCCGAGCAAATAAATGAACTTGAGTATTTGACTGGTTACAATAATGCTCCTATAAGAGAGGTAGCTTTAGCTTTTAATACCTTCGTTAATTACAACCATTACCATATCAGTCTACCCAATAGCGAGGTTGGCTGGAAAATTAGTGGCAACTATTTGTTGAAAGTTATTGACAGAGATGACGATGACCGAGTAGTCATTACGCGTAGGTTTGTGGTTTATGAGCCACTGATGAAAATTGCACCATCAGTTACCAGAACGGCAGAAGTTTCCAAATCTACAACACACCAGGAACTGGATTTCGAAGTTCAGCATCCGGGGTTTACTATCAGAACACCTCGCACAGAGCTCTCAGCTACCGTTATCATGAATAACAGGTGGGATAATTGTATACAGGGGGTGACACCGGTGTTTGTAAGATCAGAGAGTGAAGTATTTGATTATCAGGATAAAATTATTTTTGAAGCAGGCAAAGAATTCAGGTTTTTTGACATGAGGGGGTTAAATATACTTGGAGAAAATATGCAAACCGTCAAAAGAGTACCGGAGGGTTTTGAAGTAGTGCTTAGAAAGGAACGTATCAACACAGATGTGGCTTACCTGATAAGAAAGGATCTTAATGGAAACTTTGTCATCGATTGTTATGATATTGACGTTGAAGATTGTCAAATCAAAGGAGATTATGCGTATGTTATTTTTACACTGACAAGTGATCAGGAACTGGAGAATAAAAGTGTATACATAACAGGGGCGTTGACTGATTGGCAGTTAAAACCCGAATTCAAAATGCAATACAATGAATCAAAAGGTCAATATGAAGCCGAAGTGCTCTTGAAACAAGGTTATTACAATTACCAATTTAGTGTTTTTGATGAAAAAACAAAAAAACGCGATGATAATCTGCTTCAAGGTAATTGGTTCGAAACCGAAAATTCATTTTCAATAATTGTATATTATCGCGGTTTTGGAGACAGGTATGATAAGCCAGTTGCATTTGGTGTTTTTGATTCCAGAAAATATTAAATTGGTTGGATAAAGGTTCTCCTTTTGTTGATAATTGAATTATATATCTAACTTTGTAACGTATTTAAAAGTACAAAATTGAAATATTCTATATGAAGAAAGCCTTGATAACAGGTGTAACCGGGCAAGATGGAGCATATCTTGCAGAATTATTGCTAAAGAAAGGATACGAGGTTCATGGGATTAAGAGGAGGAGTTCGTTATTCAATACGGGCAGAATTGACCATATTTATGAAGATCCGCATATTGAAAATCATCATTTTACCTTGCATTATGGTGATTTGACAGACTCCACCAACATTATTAGAATAATGCAAGAAGTTCAACCTGATGAGGTTTATAACTTAGGAGCTCAGTCACATGTTATGGTTAGTTTTGAAACACCTGAGTATACAGCTAATGCCGATGCGATTGGTGCACTTCGTATACTTGAAGCCATCAGATTATTGGGTTTGACGCAAAAAACAAGGTTTTATCAAGCCTCAACATCTGAACTTTATGGTTTGGTTCAAGAAATTCCGCAGAAGGAAACAACACCTTTTTATCCCCGATCACCATATGGTGTTGCAAAACTATATGCTTATTGGATTACGGTGAACTACAGAGAATCATACGGAATGTATGCTTGCAATGGCATATTGTTTAACCATGAAAGCCCCGTAAGAGGTGAAACCTTTGTAACCCGTAAAATCACCAGAGGAGCGGCAAGGGTTGCTTTGGGTTTATTAGATAAAATATATCTGGGAAATCTAGATGCAAAACGAGACTGGGGTCATGCAAAAGATTATGTCCAGGCAATGTGGATGATGCTGCAACAAGATCAACCAGAAGATTTTGTGATAGCGACTGGTGTTACAACAACCGTGAGGGACTTTGTTAAAACTGCATTTGCAGAGTTGGGTATACAGTTAGCATTCGAAGGAGAATCAGAAAATGAAAAGGCATATGTGACAAAGTGCACAAATCCGGAATTTATTATCAAGCCAGGAACAATTGTTGTTGAAATAGATCCAAGGTATTTTCGACCAGCTGAAGTTGATATCCTAGTTGGGGATGCCACCAAGGCTTATCAAAAAATGGGATGGAAACCCAATTGCGAACTCAAAGATTTGATTAAAGAAATGGTTTGGTCTGATGTGGAACTTTTTAAAAGAGACAAAATGCTCCAGGATGCCGGATTCAAAGTAAAAAATGAATTTGAGTAATGAATAAAGACAGCCGAATTTACATTGCGGGTCACACAGGTATGGTTGGTTCAGCCATTTTGCGGCTGTTGAAAGAGCGTGGATTTACAAATTTTATTACCTCAACTTCAGCTAGCACTGACCTTCGAAACCAAGCTCAGGTAAATGACTTTTTTGAAAGGGAGAAACCTGAATTTGTTTTCATGGCGGCAGCCAAAGTGGGCGGTATTTTTTCAAACAATACTTATCGTGGAGAATTTCTGTATGATAATCTTATGATTGAAGCCAATATAATAGAGGCCTCCAGAGTACACCATGTCAAAAAATTATTGTTTTTGGGATCTTCTTGTATTTACCCTAAGATGGCTCCTCAACCAATCAATGAATCAGATCTTTTAACAGGTCCTTTGGAATATACCAATGAGCCCTACGCCATAGCCAAAATAGCAGGTATAAAACTATGCGAGACTTACCATGATCAATATGGTTGCAATTTTATTTCAGTTATGCCAACCAATCTTTATGGCCCAAATGATAATTATGACCTTAATAATTCACATGTTTTGCCGGCACTGATTAAGAAATTTCATACCGCCAAACAAAACAATTTACCTTCTGTTGTTATATGGGGAACAGGTAAGCCTAAAAGAGAATTTATGCATGTTGATGACTTGGCCAACGCTTGTTTGTTCCTTATGAATAATTACGATGAAAAAGAGTTCGTTAACATTGGTTATGGGGAGGATATCACCATAAAAGAACTTGCCGAATTGGTAAAAAACATAATTGGCTTCGAAGGAGAAATAGAACACGACCTTTCAAAACCTGATGGCACGCCACGTAAGTTAATGGACAGTTCAAAATTGCGAAATCTAGGTTGGTCTCCTTCAATATCTCTTGAACATGGAATTCAAACAGTTTACGAAGAAGTAAAGAATCGTCTTTAATATGGCAGAGAAACCTTATGTTGTTATAATGGCCGGCGGAATTGGCAGCAGATTTTGGCCAGCCAGCCGAGAATCTTTTCCTAAACAATTTCTTGATATTTTAGGCTTGGGTAAATCATTGCTTCAACTCACCTACCAAAGGTTTTCAAATTGGGTACCTGCAGAAAACATCATGGTGCTGACACATTCTGATTACCAAAAGCTGGTTAAAGATCAACTGCCGGATTTACCCTCACAAAACATAATTTGTGAACCTGCCAGAAGAAATACAGCTCCATGCATCGCCTATGCAGCATTCAGAATAAATAAAATTAATCCCGATGCGGTTATGGTTGTTGTTCCATCTGATCATTTGATTTTAAAGGAAGATGCGTTTAAAAATTCGATAAATACCGCCATAAATTTTGCCAAAACCAATGATTCGCTTATTACTTTAAGCATTGAACCTACTCGGCCGGATACAGGATATGGATATATTAAATATGCGCCTAAAGCCGAAACAGGTATTTCAAAGGTTCTCACTTTTACAGAAAAACCACCACTCGAAACCGCAAAATTATTTTTGGCTGAAGGCAATTATGCCTGGAACGCAGGTATATTTGTTTGGACAACTTTATCTGTTCTAAAGGCTTTTATGCATCACGTACCTGATATTTACAAAATATTTGAAAGAGGGTTGCCACATTACAATACAGATAGTGAAAGTCAATATATCGCTCATCACTATGATGAAGCAAACAACATCTCTGTTGACTATGCTATTTTAGAAAAGGCAGAAAATGTGTATACCATACCAAGTGACATTGGCTGGTCAGATCTGGGTACTTGGACATCTCTGTTTGAAGAATCGAGTCATGACACCAACAAAAATGCTTGCAATACAATACAGCTTTTATCAAAAGATTCAACAGGCAATATGGTAAGAAGTCAAAATGGAAAATTAGTTGTCCTGGGAGGATTACATAATTTTATTGTAATAGATGAAAAAGATGTCTTGATGATTTGGCCTAAAAACGACGAGCAAGGTATTAAAGATTTGACAAAGTTGGCTGCTGATAAATTTAATGGAGTATACAATTGATTAATATCAAACCTGTGAATAAATTTCAGCAGAACTACGCGTTAAAAGAGGATTTACATTTATTGACAAACTTGAGCAATAAGAAAATCGCAATTGTAGCCAATACTTGTTGGAATATCTATAATTTTAGAACAAATATTATATCTAGGCTATTGGAGTTAAACGCAAAGGTTTATATCATTGCGCCAATAGATGAAACAATACAATTCTTGAGCAAACTCGAGAATGTAACGATAGTACCGCTAAACAACCTTAAGCGCAACTCCTCCAATCCGTTCTCTGAATTAGCACTTTTCAATGAATTGTATAAAAAATACAAAAAAATTAATCCTGATTTTATACTGCATTATACAATCAAACCGAATATTTACGGAAGTGTAGCCGCAGGATTAATGAAAATTAAAAGTGCTAGCGTCGTCACCGGGCTCGGCTATACATTCATCCACAAAGCATGGATGAAGAAGATAGTTAGTAAAATGTATAAGTTTGCCTTTGGATTTAACGATTATGTGATTTTTGAAAATCAAGATGATCGTTTGTTATTTATTGAAAGTGAAATTTCTTCCTCTCTGAAATCCATTAGTGTTAAAGGTTGTGGAGTTAACTTAAACCATTTCAAAACTGAAGTTAATAGGCTTGACCGTGATGGGTTGGAATTTATCTTCGTGGGAAGGTTACTATATGACAAAGGAATCGTTGAATACATTGAATCAGCAAAATATTTGATCAACAAATACCCCGATGTAAAATTTACAGTTCTTGGTCTCCTTGATGAAGAAAATCCGTCTCATGTCAGCAGAGAAAAACTGCTAACTTGGATTAAAAGCAATGCGATTCAATACTACAGTGAGACAAAAGATGTAAGGCCTTTTTTAGAAAAGGCAGATTGCATTGTTTTACCCTCTTATCGGGAAGGTTTGCCAAAAGTAATTATAGAATCAATGGCTATGTCTTTGCCGGTTATTACAACAGATACTGCAGGTTGTCGTGAAACCGTTGAAGAAAATTATAATGGATTTTTGGTCCCTCCTAAAAATACAGAAAAACTAATAGAAGCGATGGAAAAATTCATTAATCTTTCCCAGGGCGCGAGGTTTAAAATGGGGCAGAGAAGTTTGCAAAAGGTAAATTCTGAATTCAAAGATACAACCATTGCCAACGATATCTTATCCATCGTGGCACATGCTTTCGTATGAAAAAAGCCAATATTAAAGAGGCAAAAATTCTCTTTATAGCATATTATTTCCCTCCTGCACTATCCATAGGTGTCTGGCGCAATTACTACCTCGCTAAAGAGTGTAAAAAGTTTTTCATGAAGGTATTTGTTTCCGGTCAAACCTTTGAATTGCCATTTTCAGAAGATAAAACTGAATTGGAAGCATTTGATAGAATCCAAAATTCGGTATTTGATTACAGGTTTTTATTTAGAAACAGGCAAAAAATTGGATTCAAAGAAGGTTTTAAAAAAAATTACATTTCACAATTTTTTATAAAACTTATTAATAGTTTCCCATTCAATATCATTTTTGGAGAAGGGGGGCTTATTTACTTATTTCAGTCATTTTTCCACACCAACAAGTTTGTTAAAAAGGAGGGAATCACTTTTATTTATAGTTCTTTTAGACCCATGACAGACCATATAATAGCATACATGTTGAAGAGCAGAAACCCAAATGTAGTCTGGACAGCTGATTTTAGAGATTTGCCATTTGACCCGTTGTATAAAAATTACTTTTGGTATTGGTTTCAAAAGGCTATTATGCGAAAAATATTTAGTAAAGCTGATCACATAACTACTTTTAATAATGGTATCGGTACAGGACTCAAACAATATACTGAGCAAGATATACTAATACTTGAAAATGGACCATTTGTAGAGTTAAATGAAAGGATAACTTGCAATCAAAATTCAGTTTTTACTATTCAATATACAGGGTCATTGTTTTTGAACGAACGTGATCCCAAACCATTATTTGAAGCCCTACAAGAATTGATTGTCGGAAATATTATGCTACCTCAAAAAGTAAAATTAAAATATGCCGGTAAGGATGACAACCAATGGAGACAAAAATTAGCAAAATTTCAGCTTTCTGAAATTTCAGAAATACAAGGCATGGTGGACTATAAAATGGCAAGATTATTACAAACTGAATCTCACATTAATGTTATATTAACATCATCGCATCAAGAATATACAGGGATAATAACCGGTAAATTTTTCGAATATATTTCAGCAGGCAGACCTATTATATGCTTGGTCAATGGCAAAACAGATAGGGAACTTGAACAAATATTTGACAAATATCACCTTGGTATAGTGGTTTATACTGAGGAAGAGAATAAGGAGAAATTAAAAAATTTCTTATCAAACTTGTATGAAGAGTTTGAAAAGACCGGTAGTATAAAGTGGCAAATAAATCCGAATGTATTTGATGATTTTAACTGGACAAAAACAGTTCAAAAATGGGTAAAAAAACTTGCAAATGACAAATATTAACAACATTATTGGGCCATATTATGGTCTTGATTGGTTGGGGATGGCCTTGAGCTTGTTAGCTGTTTATTTACTGGGGAATAAAAACCGAAACGGATTTCTCTCTTTTATCTTGGCCAACATTCTTTGGGTTATATTGGGAGTTTTTTTCATGAAAAGTGTTGGAATCGTAATTGGAAATTTAGCTTTTTTAGGCATAAACATTCGAGGGTATGCAAGGTGGATGTAGGATTGGTCACTATATATAACATCGAATTGTAACTCATGCTTTTTTTCCTGATTCAAATTCTTAGTAATAAGATATCTGATTTAAATCTTTTGAGTCAGTCATTGTATTGAATTTGTAGAAGGATTTGTCCCAACAAAATTGGTGTGTTTGCACGGGATATATATAAAATCATTTCAATTTACAAAAGTGGTTTTCTCTTCAGATCAACTAATTTCAAAACTAAATCGCAGTATTTGGCAAATTAAAGTAGATTTGTGTTTTGTTAATTCATGACTAATTTATTGTTAAAATTTTAATGCTGTTATTGAAATGTATAGGATACTGCTGATTATTGGTTTCGTTTACTCATTGAGTCACATCAATGCCCAAGTTGTTATAAATGAATACTCCGCATCAAATTGGGGCCAGTTTATCGATAATTATGATAAGCATGAGGATTGGGTAGAGCTGTTCAACTCATCAGTAAGTTCATTTGATGTAAGTGGGTACTACCTGACTGATGACCCGAGCAAAACACAAAAATGGAAAATCCCTTCAGGGGCAGTAATTCCACCAAAAGGGTTTTTCAGGATTTGGTTGTCCGGAAGAAATGTTGCAGACCCTGGGCACTACCATGCCAACTTTAAACTGACGCAAACATTAAAAAACACAGAAACACTTGTATTAAGTGACCCTTCAAATAACAAAGTTGATGAAGTAAAACTCAAAATTACCCAAAACCATCAATCAATGGGGAGGAAAACCGACGGATCAACAGAGTGGTGGATTTTTAAAAATCCAACTATTGAAGCATCCAACAATACTGAAATACCTTACAGATCAATTGCTAAGACTCCAAAAATGAATAAAAAACCCGGATTTTATTCGGGACAAGTTATAGTCGGTATCACAACATCTGAGGCTGATGGGATCATTCATTATACAACAGACGGTACAGAGCCTGATGAAAACTCCGAAGTTTATACTGATTCGTTAGTTTTAATGTCTACAACCGTTTTGAAAGCAAAGGTATATACAACTGACCCGGAAGAGTTACCAAGTTTTACTGAATTTAACACTTATTTTATTGACATCAATCACACCCTACCGGTTGTATCAGTATCAGGTAATATGTTGACTGAGCTTGCAAACGGTGATAATACACTCAGGCCGCAAGGAAATTTTGAATTTTTTGACCTAAGTAAGGAACGAAAAGCGAATGGAGGAGGTGAGTTTAACAGTCACGGTCAAGATTCTTGGGCCAATGACCAACGTAGCCTTGACTGGATAAGTCGCGATGAGTTTGGTTATGGTTATGCCTTAAAAGAGAAGTTTTTTAAGTTAACTGAACGTGATGAGTTTCAAAGAATTATTTTGAGAGCAGCAGGTGATGATAATTACCCGGCAGCTAATCATCCGCAAAATGCAGGAAGTGCACATATTAGGGATGCATACGTCCACAATCTGGCAAAAGAGGGCGGAATGCACTTAGATGTAAGAGAAGGTTCAAAAGCAGTAGTGTACCTTAATGGAGCATATTGGGGAGTTTATGACCTCCGAGAGATACCTGATGATCATGATTATACAGATTTCAACTATAAGCAGGGGAAATACGATTTACAATATCTGTTGACATGGGGAGGTTCCTGGGCAGGATACGGTGGGCAAAAAGCTTTTGACGACTGGTATGAGTTGTATAATTTTATATTCGATAACGATATGGCTGACCCCGATAACTATGCTTACGTTAAATCACAATATGATGTAACAAGTTTGGTTGATTATGTCATTGTAAATTCCTTTACTGTTTGCACCGATTGGCTAAATTATAACACAGGATGGTGGCGAGGTTTAAATTCTGAAGGTGGACATCAAAAATGGGGCTACATACTCTGGGACAATGATGCTACTTTTGGACATTATATAAACTATACAGGAGTACCAAACATTACGGCAAATGCAAAACCCTGTAATCCGGAAACCTTACTTGCAAATTGGCAAGATCCTGAGGGACATATCAAAATATTGAATAGGCTAAGAACCAATCCTGAATTCAACCAATATTATCTTTCCAGACAAATGGATATGATGAATACAGTTTTCAGTTGTGAAAACATGCTTTCAAGGCTTGATTCAATCATAGCAACACTCAAACCTGAAATGGCACAACACGCCCAAAGATGGTTTGGTAGTTATAATGGCTGGCTACAAAATGCCAATAAATTGAGAAATTTTATTTCAGCTAGATGCAATTTTCTTCAAACTAGCATGGATGATTGCTATAATACAACCGGCCCATTTAAAGTTGCTTTTCAAGTTGATCCTCCCGGGTCCGGGCATTTAAAGGTTAATACACTTGATATCAATGGCGACTTTTACGCTTCCAATTACCTTGGCGGAATTGAAACGAAGTTGATTGCTACTCCTGACGAAGTTAACAATTATGTATTTGATTATTGGACATCTTCCGCACAAGATTTTCAACCATTTGAAACTTCCGACTCTGCGACAGTAAATTTGGTTTCTGCGGATACAATTACAGCACATTTTAAATTAAAAGGAACCTCTACAGATAATTTTAATTCAGATTTTTCTTTGTTTAGAATCACACCTTCACTTTTCAAGACAACATCTAAGATAGAGTTTATGTCTTTTGGAGAAAATCCTGTTTGGTTAAAAATATATTCTGCTGTGGGAACTGAAGTCTATACTCTGGTTGACGGCGAAAGATTTTCTTCAAGTTTGGCAAATTCAATCGTTTTTGATCCCTCTAAGATTGGATTGCCTGCAGGTATTTACTTTTTAAAATTGTCAGAAGGACATAAAACAAAAATAATACGAGCTATTTATATGCCGGACTAAATTAAATTGTCAAATCACTGGCCAAAAGTGTATATGAATCGTGGAATCGCCCTTTTAATATTATTTGTTTTTTTAATTGTCTTGGTCTTTGTTCCAGTCAAGATACCCTATACCTTGGTTAGTATTGGCAATGTATTACCTGCGCAGGAGTGGAGGCTAATTCAAGATGCAGGCGGAGGACTGTCGTCTTCATTACAAGACAACCAAAGGGGTGTTGTTGAAAGGATTTCTTCATGGCAGTTTGAACGGGGCGATTTGTTTGATATGCAGCTGGCAATTGATCCAAATTCTTCACAAATGGTCCATAAGGGTGATACGATCATCAGAATATATTCCTCTATTAGCAATCAACAAATTCTTGATATTGAAAATCTAATCAAGGTTAAATCTGCGATTAGCAAAGAACTTTCGACCGGAGAAAAACCTCCGGTGGTGCAGGAAGCAGAAAAGCGACTTCTATCTGCAAAAGAAACTTATGAACAAAAGTCAAAAGAACTTGAAATTGCAAAAAAATTGAAAGAAGATGGAGTGACGGCAGAACTGGAATTTTCGAGGATAAAAAATGAATTTGAAGTTGCTAAAATTGCCATTCAAATTGCCGAAAAGTCCCTGCAAGTTGCAAATACAGGAATGAAAAATGAAACTGTGCAAGTGAATACTACTGAAATAGCAACATTAAAAAAACAGTTAGAATTTTTAAAAAACAGGAACATTAAATATGCAATTACTGCACCTTTTGATGGTGTAGTGAGTCCTATTTATGAAATTGGTCAAGTTTTGGTTCTCCATAAAGTTTCAGAATGTGTTGTAACAATACCTGTAAAGGTTGAAGAAATGGTTTTTTTAGGTAAAAATCCTCAAATATTGGTGAACGATCCCATTAATACCAAGAAATACAATGCCAAACTTTTAAGTAAATCACCCACCACACAAATCATTTCAATGCGAAGTGTTGGGTTTTTAAATTGTATAATCACTCCTTATGATAACAACCAGCCTATTACCATGGGCCTTGGAGCGAAGTGTGAAGTTCATTGTGATGACCTAACCCCTTGGCAGTACCTGACCAGATTGATGCGTTTTACAATAAGTTCCAATTAAGACCAAACCTTTGATGAGATCAGAGTTTAAATATTTTGTACCTAATATT
>JAEUUM010000284.1 GCA_016787375.1 Saprospiraceae bacterium | reverse complement strand
TATTAGCAAGTCCGCAAGTATCATACAACTTAGTCGGATTGGCAAAGCTGCTCCGAAGATATTTGTCGTGAAAGCAAGGTCAATTAAAAATATTTGTCCCAATATTGGCAGCAAAATTAATGTCCCAAGCAAAGCAGTTCTGTTGAAAACAATCAGAACTGCTCCGAGAATTTGTGTAAGTCCAACAACATTGTCAAACGTCTTGTCTAAACTGAAAAGATGCCACGCCAAATGAAATTTATCTACATCTTTTAAAGGTGTATTTAAAATCTCAACGCTACGTTGTCCGAACTGGTCGCCTGTCATTTTACTATAACCGTAATCCGCCATGTAATAAGCCAAATACCACCTGAGTGCTAGAATTGCGAAGTCGAAAATTTGTTCTTTCGTTAGTTTCAAAATTATCTTGTCGTTGTATGTTTAAAGTTTGCAATGTGGTCAGAATCATACTACAACGAGTTAGGATTTGTCGAAAGTGCCGATTTTAACCACTTAATTTCAAATAAATTTACAAAGTTCAAATTTAGTAAAAACTGGCATACGAAGCACTGAACCCTCATTTTTGAAAAAAACCTTGTTAATACAGGTTAATTTATAATAATCTTCTTTGTTGTCTGTCCCTTTGTTGTAATTATATTAATAAAAAACATCCCAGTTTCTTGAGATTCCAAGGTTAAAGTATGTTCTGTTTTATGAATTTTATTCGCAGAATACAATAATTCTCCAATTGAGTTGGTAATCATTATTTTGGTGATTGCTGAATTACTTTTTATGTTAATATTGTTTCCGCTGTTAGGGTTAGGAAATATTAAAATCGATTCTTCATTATTATCTAACTCAAACAATGAATTATTTAATGTGGAAATATTGAATTCCAATAATTTTAGGCCCCCAGGATCGGCAAAAAATGGTGTAAAAGGCGGTATATGGAATGGTGTGTGAATGAAGCTAAGAGAAACTTTATTATTCAGTACATCTAACCCGTGTGTTGCAAGTGTATCGTTCAAATTTACAAATTCACCAAGCTTTTTTATAGTGTTTGGATTGGTTACGTCATAAGCAAATAGTTCTGATTGCCCGCCGGTTACAAACAATATGCTATCATTATTTGCTAAAGCTAATTCGTTTGTATGCAAATCAGCTCCGCTCCAATTAGAGTTTGTACAACCCCATGGATTTATCCATTGTACAGACGTGAAAGGAACTGAACTTATATCAATAACCTCAAGTCCGCAATAGTCTACTGAAACGAAAGCGTAGTTGCCTTTAATGGCAATATCATTATAAGCAGCAGCAGCCTGAGAATTCAAAGTGCTATTGATGTATTTGTAAACTTCTACAGGTTTTATTTTGTTTGTAACATCTACCACCCTTAATCCTCCTCTGTCAAAGCAAACATAAAGCGTATCATTTTTATATTTCAAACCTCTGGCATTATGTGCATTTGCAGAAGGTGCCGGATAATTTAAATCTAATTGAAGGGAAGATTTAAAAATTATGTTATTCTCATCTGAAATATCTAAAATTATGATGCCATCTGACATAGTGGAGAGATAGGCATAATTGCCTTCGATGATCAGATGAGATATTCCGTGGTGAAAGGCAGGACTATTCCAAATGTCTTTTACAGAAGGTTTGGTTGGATTTGTAATGTCTAAAACAGCTAAACCAGATGATGTGTTTGAATTTACTTGAAAATCGCCTATACCAACGAATAAAGAATTCCCAATTTGCTCAATTGTTGACACATCAAGATTATTGAAATTACCAATGGTAAAATTCAAAACGGGGGTAATCGCATTTGGAACGGAAATATCATAAATACCTAAACCTGATTCCATATTGGCAGAGTACAGATAGTTCATTCCCGGGCGTTTGTCAAAAAGTGATGTGTATGATGACTTTACAGGAAATGAAGGGAATAAATGTGTTGCTTGTAGATTAAACGTTACCGTGTCAATTTGTGCAATGCACACATTACTTTTGCCAATTAGAGCTGATATTAGGAATGTGATAATAATTTTATTCATTGTCTTATTTGTTTAACGTTTTACCGTTTAGGGAAGGAGGTGATTTGAACCACAAATTTTGATACAAAGAAAACTCTTCAAATATACGATAAACTGTCAGACGAAGGACTGAACCGGCATTTTTGGGTAGGTGCTGATCTTATCTTTGAATGACTAGTTTTTGATTTTGTGTAAATTCTTTTGAATTAATTTTAACAAAATAAAGTCCGTTACTTAAATCGCTTATGTTAATTGTAAGCTCCCCCATAAACAAAAAACCTAAATATTTTTGAGAGGCTGTTCCTACAAACCTGCCAATTTTTGTCCCAAAACTGACAGATTTAGTTTCTTTACCAGTATCCACATTGTTTTTTAATTCAACTTTTGTTAATTCAATTCGTGTATTTTTCGTTCCTTTTTCAACAATATTTTCGACAGTTGATATTGTTAAAATAGTAATTGCAGATGTTAATAGTAAATATGAAAGTGGACTAAAATGATGGATACGTGTTCCTGTAATATATTTTAAAATACTTTGTCAAGGTTTTTTGATTATTTGTATAAAAGTATATAAAAATCCCTTGTCGAGATGCCATACAGAATGTAATGTATCATGAAGTATTTCGTGATGACTAATTCTATGTGTATTGGTTTTCTGTCCACAGTTGTAACAAAAATTACCACTAACTTTTGAGTTACAATTTTTACAGTTATTCATTAATAATTATGATTTATATAATTAACTTGAACGTTCTGCAGCCACCAGAATGACGGGATTTTTACCACTAAACTTTATTCGGAATACAGAACTTTCGGTACCAGAAAACTATCTGTGAAGCACGAAACCCCGCCTATTGCAAATATACTTTCAGCTGTAGTGTTTTTCTGTCCCATTACTTTCATTTTTCCAAGTTTTGTCTATGATAAACATTGCCAAAAAAATAATTGCCAAGTCAATTACAAAGGTCTTTGTCCAGTTAGTGTTGCTACCTATATTCATTATTGAGTGAATTCCTGCTGTTGTCAAAAATGATTTTGTCGCTTCAGCAAACTTTCCAATTAATAATGAACCGCCGACAATTAGAAAAAAGAAACTGAAAAAGCCGTTGTCAAAGTTAAAAGGTATATGCCAAAGCCACCAAAGCAGTCCAAGTAATAAGTAGTTTTTAAAACGCCCTAAAGGTCTAAAAGCATTTATTAAGTAACCTCTCCAGAATATTTCTTCTGTAAAAGCATAAACAAGAAAAGTTAGTGATATCAGTAATCCAAAGAAATGTGGGTTTATATTATTGTCATTTTGAAGTCCGGATATTGTAAACACTAACATTGGAACAAAAGCAATAATAATGTTTTTGTTTCTATTTTGACCTAGAAATGTAACTTCTTTAACAATTGTCTTGTCAAGTCTGAGTGCCAATAATCCTACGATTAGTGTTGCAAGTCCAGCTGGTAGAAAAGCGCTTTTGTAAAATATAGTTCCTTCTGTCAACCTATGATGTAAGTCTTCGGTCAAAAAAGCGTTAAATGGAAATGCAAGAATTATCGCAAGTCCATAAAAGCATAAAATGTATTTCCAATTTATTTTTCCTGTCATAATTTTCAGTTTTTTAGTGGTTTTTCAACAATATAGTTAGCAGTTTGCAGCTACCCAAAAGTGGGGCTTTTAGCGCCAAACTTCATTAGATGCAAGACTTGTCCCGCATAAGCAGGAAAGCTCGAATTTAACACTTTACTATCGTACAAGCACATAACCCCAGCTTTTTCAAAACGGCAATTGTCGGTTCGTCGTTTTTCGTGTTATTCAGTTTTTCCTTTAAATGTCGCATAAATTGCCATTGCGTGCCCGTGTCCTAATTCAAATTCTTCTTTTAGCCAATTTGTAATCTCTGTCGCTTTTACTTTTGGATTTAATTTGCCGTCAACGATAAATTTCTTTTCTTCTGCTATTTTTCTAAAGTCCGCAGGAGTTTTTCCTGTCTTGTCTTTGATATTGTCTATGTATGCTTGAAATGACACAATGATTAATTTTTGTTAGAGTTGAGTCTGTGATAATAAATGTATGACACCGCCAAAATTCCAAATATAACCAAAGGAAAAAATGTTTGTCCATTAATTCCGTCAACCGCTCCGTGGCTAATTGAGGCAAAAATAAAGTCAAGAGCAAAACCTGCATATGCCCATTCTTTTACCCGCTTCGGAACTTGAGGGATAAGCAATGCTAATACGCCTATTATTTTAAAAATAACTAAAGCATTTCCGAAGTATTCAGGATAACCTAAATGCCTAATTCCTTCTTTCGCCAATTCAGTTTGAGAAGTCAATACCGGCATTACTCCTTCAAATAAAGCGATGATTATTGTCGCTGTCCAAAATATTATTTTTTCTTTTTTCATAGCTAAGTATTTATTGTTTTTGGTGGTCGTTGAATGCAAGTCCTGCTTTGTTGAGTTCTCTCTTTAATATAGGTATTACAGTTTTTCCTATGCCGTGTAATTTTAATATTTCTTCTTCTGAATACTTTGAAAGTTGATTTAATGTTTTGATTTCTGCGTTTTCTAATGCTCGTCTTGCAGGGGCGTAAAGCAAGGACAAAAAACCAGCATTTGGTCGTTTAGCTTCTTCACAAGTCGGACAAGTCGGGCAGTCACTACTCTTATAGTATTGATGTCCGTTTGCACAAGTCCTCAAAGTTTTTTTTGTCACCATTTTAATTTGTCCATTTTTGTTGGGTTGTTAATCTACAATGACCGCGGGAGTCTGTGTATCCAGAATATTGTTCTATCACATTATTATTTTACTGTTTCACGCAATTCAAGTTTGTGTAAGTATTACTTAACACCTTTGGTTTTTTCCACAAAAAAAATATAATTCAATTTTTTGAATCTATCATAATTTCTTCGTCATCACTCCTACTTCCAAACCAATCATTGATAATTAAATTTGGATTAGATTTTTTAAGTTGATCTTTGAAGCTTTGTGACATTGTATAATTCATAGTGTTCAAGGTTTTGAGTGATTTTAGTGCGGGGATTATAATTTCTATCTCTTTTAAATTTTTGCAACTCGATAGATCTAGTTTTTCTATAAATTTTAATCCTG
>JAEUUM010000261.1 GCA_016787375.1 Saprospiraceae bacterium | reverse complement strand
TTTTTGTATTTTCTGGAGTTGGAAATGTTGGATGGTTCTGTTGAAATATTCTCTGGTGAAATCACCCTTGTTAATTAAATTAATTTTGTTCGCTTTTGACTCAACTTTGATCTATGTTTTACGTTTAATTCGTCTTTATTTATAATCCTTGATCATGAACTATAAGTGGTTTAGCTTTGTTTTTTTTACAGCTTTTTTTTGCTTTTTAACAAGCAAATCACTTGCTCAATATCAAGATTGCCTTAGTGCGCAGGTTTTATGTACCAAGGATTCACTTACCATTCCAACTGTCACAGGTCCCGGTAATTTTGAGAACATTGTTGCCTCTTCTTGTTTTCAAGATCAGGAGCACCAAAGTCACTGGTTTACATTTTACGCAACGAAATCAGGAACTTTCGAATTTTCAATAAGATCAATTAACTATTTAGCAGACTATGATTTTGCTATGTGGGAGGGTGGTTGTCCTGGTGCACCCGGAAGTAAAGTTGTAGCTTGTAATTGGCTAGGTGCAGTCACCATCCCGCCGTATTATGCCACCGGAGTCTCAAATGATCCATTGAATTCATTTGGGGAGGGAGTAAATCTTGAATTTATTAATACAATTTCTATAACAGCAGGTAAGGTGTACTATCTTTTAGTGGACAATATTTCAAACAATGGTGTCGGATTCACCATCCGATTCGGAGGTACCTCAAGCATAGGCAATCCAGTTCTTACATACACGGCAGGAATATATTGTAACCAAACATCTGAAGATTTAAAAGATGTAAAGGTAGTTGGACTTGATTCTGTTCCCGGTAATTCAGTTTATTTTTCAAAATATTTGGATGCTATCAACAATTCGAATCCATTGATCAATACCATTGTGAACAATTCAGGTAATTATTATGTGACAAAAACCACACCTCATGGTTGCAAAGCAACTCAAACAATTAATGTAACCCTTGAAAATCCAGATGTAGTTATAAAAGATGTTTTTACATGTGGAAATCCTTCATTTGATCTAACGACCTTAAAAAAATCAGAGTTGTCAGGGTTGAATATTTTGGATTTTAATTTTAACTATTTCAACAGCCAACAAGATTTATTAAATAATACAAATCAAATTCCAAATTTGGTAACCAAAAGTGGAACTGTTTGGGCAAAAGCAACGACCCTAAATGGATGTGTTGACATTATTCCATTCAATATTCAGCTTGAAAAACCTACTATTTCTCTGACTGGCTCCACTGAAATTTGCCCGGGAAAATCTCTGTTCTTACCAATTGTTTATAACGGACAGTGGCCAATAGATATTACCGTATCAATTAATGGTACTGCCGCAATCCAAGATTTTTTGATAAAAGGTGAACCGATTGTTGTGCAACCACAAAAAAATTCCATTTACACCATTTCACAAGCAATTGACACTTTCGGCTGCAGTGCCATTTTTAGTGGTAGCTATGAGGTGATTGTTCATGAGAAGCCTGTTATAAAGACTGTATTAACTGATTGTACCAGCTTTCAGGGTGAACCCATTTTAAAGATAACAATTGAAGATGGAGACCCAGCTAGTTATAAGATTACAGGAATTACAGGAATTTTAAATGGAAATGTCTTTACTTCGGACAAGTTGATTGATGGGAATACTTATACATTTCAGGTTGAGGATAAATACCAATGTGGTTTTTCTGAATGGACCGGTATTGTAAAATGTAATTGTGACCCGGCTTTCTTAGTTGAAATATCTGAGGTCGGTGGTTTAAAATGTTCTTATTCTTCAAATGGGGCTTTGACTTCTAAAGTATCCGGTGGAGCCGCACCATTTAATTTTGAGTGGGATAATGGTTTAAAGTCACAAAATTTATCTCCAATTTCATCCGGTAATTAC
Organism: Saprospiraceae bacterium; assembly: GCA_016787375.1. GTDB lineage: Bacteria > Bacteroidota > Bacteroidia > Chitinophagales > Saprospiraceae > JAEUUM01. The sequence goes on along the minus strand of JAEUUM010000261.1, from coordinate 655 downwards.
CAACTTAAAGTTACAGATGCCAATGGGTGTACGACTTCGGCGAGTTATAACTTAACTGCCCCGTCTCAATTGGTTGCAGAGCCAATTATTTCGAATGTGATTTGCACAGGTGATGATGATGGTTTTGTTGAAGTCACAAATTTGTCTGGAGGTACTCCTCCGTATGTTTGTATTTTAAAAGGTAAACAAATTGAGAACTCCCCTTTTTTATTTGATAACTTGCAGGCAGGCAATTACAATATAAAGATTGTGGATGGCAACATGTGTTCTGTCGATTTACCGGTTAAAATTAAAGATGGTGAAATTTTTACTCTTAATTTAGGTCCTGATTTGGAAAAAAATGAAGGTGAATTAATTCAAATCAAACTAACCGGCGATGTTGCAGATATTGATAAAATTGATTGGCAATCCAACTATGATTTTGAATGTCTTGGTTGTTCCGAATTTGAATATTTACCTGCAAAGGATGGATATTTTATTTTCAGTGCAAGTAACAAAAACGGTTGTGTTGCAACAGATACAATAAATATTGCAGTAAGGATTAAATCCATAACTGACAAAATATTTCTACCCAATAGTTTTAGTCCGGATGGTGATGGAATAAATGATTTTTTTAAGCCATATTTTGGTGACATCACTATTGCTAAATCCAGTT
>JAEUUM010000222.1 GCA_016787375.1 Saprospiraceae bacterium | reverse complement strand
CTGATTTTTATAAAAAAGAAATGTTTTACTGTTGCCTGAGGTTTTAACAAAAATATTAATACTGACAGAATCTTTTGTATGGAAAACCGAATCTATTGAAATATCAGGAGTATCTTTAAAAAAGGATTTTAAATATAACTTGCGTTCTTTAATTAATTCCTTAACGCCAATTATCGGTACATTTCCAATCAAAACTTTCCTTTCTAAATTTTGCTTAAAGTCATTATAGGTATACAAATTACTAACATCCTTTTTGACTTCAGCATCAATCAAATTACTAATGTAGTCTGCTGTTTTCTCAAGTTTGTTATTAGCGAAATAATTATCATAAATATATCGACAATGTGAAAAGTATATTTTTTCGTAAAGCGGATTTTCTAAAATTTTTGAAATCAAAGGTCTGGATGCATCCTTACTGTGGGCATTGAGAGGATAATTAAATAATTCGTTATCCGTTAAAATTTTTTTATCATCCATTCTAAAACCACCAAAAGCTAAATTCATATCCCAAACTAGGGGTACAAATGTATTGGAGGTATCCATATACAAATAATAATTATGACTTAGTCTGCCTGAATAGCTATCAAGATTGACAATTGTGTGATTAAAAGCATGCATCCAAAGCGTTTTATCTACATCTAAAATTTTATCTATTTTGTCAGGTTCCTTATTCAAAACGGAGATAAAATTTACCAACTCTTTGTAGCCTTTTTTTGATTTTAGTTCATAATTGCCCATGTAACAGGTGGAATCCGTGCCTTGCCACATTAACGAAGCTTTATCACCTTTTGGACAATCACTTAATTCAGGACTATCCCAATTAGGATCACATTTGAAAAAAATGCCTTTTTTAGATCCAAAATTTGCTTTCAAAAATTCGTCATCTATTGACTGAGTATTTGTGTAAAGTCCCAAATTATTTTTATTAATTGTGACTTTGGCAAAATTTGCTTTTGGAGAAATAAACAATTGATTTGCCAACCAGTATGCTAGAACCTCCCTGATATAACTTGGATCTCTAAACATATTAGAGAGTTTAATCGAACTGATTCCCTGAGCGAAAAGTTGATTTTTTATTTCGTCGTCTGATTCAAGATTTAGAGGAAGTTTACTTTTTTGTTGATTCCTAATATTGTTGTAAGAACTGTTTCCCTTATATCTTACGCCAACTTGTTGAAATGTTTTACCATCAAGAATAACCGTTGCAGGCAGTCTTTTGCCTCTGCCGTCATTCATCAAAGAATCTAATTTTTTATCCCAATTTCTGGTTTTGAATTGAATATTAATATTCCTAACTGCATTCAGACTGTAAAAGTCCTGGGCATGCAGAAATTCACAAATGATGAGCGATAATACCAAAAAACCAATTCGCATTTGATTTATTTATTCATTTCAGCCAATGAAATTTTTGCTGGTTGGTTTACATATGTAGTAGGATAAAAACCGATCGTACCGGAATTTTCAGTTTGAATATAATATTGCAATGTATCAAACTTTCCCATTGGATCAATATCAATGGTGTACCTGCTGTCATTAGCTACCTCGTCACCATTCGTACCATCATCAAACATTAAAGCTGTTTTGTATTCTTGGGAGCTATTTGGTCTGTAATATATGATTAATTTTTTTGGAAAATTATTGACATCAGCTGTTATGTGGAAAGTTTTAATCTGTTCAGCACCATATAGTGCCCTTGTCCGGTATGATATTTTGGTTACATCAGATGGTAAGGCTTTTAGTTGCTCATTTTTTCTGAGATATTTTAGCCTTTTATCCATAAGTTCCAATATTCCGGGTATCTTAGATTTTGTACCTACGGTTGCAGTTAAGCTTTTATCAAAATCAATAACCGAGTATTCTTTGTTTGGGTCGTCAAGGTATGGCTTCCTAATCATTTTTTGAAGTTCACCTGCACGTTTCTCAAGGTAATCTGAAATTACGATATCTTCGTAGAGTTGACGAATATGTGCAAGGTACATAAACCTAAATTCTTTGATACTTAACAATTTACTAATAAGCGGCTTATATGTATTGTCGATGTGCATTAGCGGGTCAAGCTCCTGAAGTTGCTTCAAGTCGAGATCTTTGGCAATTACACCAGCGTTCTTGAAACTTCCAAACGCAAGATTTAGATCCCAGATTACTGGAACAAATTTTCCAAAATTGTTTTTATAGAGGTAATAGTTTTGACTAATCTTACCTGAGTAGCTGGACAAATTGACAAAAACATTATTAAAAGCCAACATCCATAGCGTTTGATCAATATCAAGTATTGAACTAATTTTTGCCGGCTCTTGTTCAAGCACTCTTGTCAGTTCAATTAGTTCATCCCAACCAGATTCAGAGAGTAAGGTATAATTTGGTAAAAAACAATTTGCGTCCGGTTCATAAATCAATGAAGCATATATTTTGTTTTTACAACCCGGATTCGATTTGGTTTCTAATTCAGGGCTACATTTAAAAAAAGTATTATCCTTATTTGCATTATTCTTTTCAATAAAATTCTTGTCAATCGACTCTACGTTTACATACAGACCTATATATTTGTTGTTGACATACAATTTTGTATAATTGCATCTAGGTGCTATCATAAATTTTCTTGCAATCTCAAAGCCCAATACTTCACGCACCATTGACGGGTCACGGAGTGCATTGGATAACTTTAAAGACGTAATATCTTGATATTTTTGGCTTTTATTAATGTAGTCGAGCTTTATATGCCATGGATTTCGTTTGTTGCCAAAACCATAGGAAGAATTCCCTCTATATCTTATTCCAACATCCTTTAACAGTTTACCGTCAATTGAAATATCCCCTACGATCATTCCCTCACCGTATATTTTCATTGAGTCGAGAATACTTTCGTATTTATTTTGCTTTATGGTTAACTTTATTTCTGAAATGTGATTGATATCAAATAAATCCTTTTCGGTGCTTTGAGCTGTCAATGAATATGACATTACAAACAGAAATACGAATTGAAATAGTTTCATAAGTAATAAATTGAGTGGCAATATTACGAAAAATATAGTCTTTATTCAGAAAAAGATTGATGAATTGATATGTTAATTTTAATGAAGTGAATCAAATGTCCACATTTTCAAACACTTAAATAGATTAACAAACATACTGTAGAGTTGATGAAATAAGATTTTTTAAGGTAGAAAGGTGAATTAGTTATTTATTAAAGCTACCAAATGGAGAAGAAAATTAATCAACATCAAAATACCTAAGATCAAGGTCATATATTTTATCAATGGCGACTTACTTTGATTGATGTTATTAATAAATTGATTAATTTTAGTGTTTTTTGCCTTGAGTTTACCGCTTAACAATAAAAATAATGTCAGACAAATAATTGTGATTAATAACTCAAGAAGTAAACCCAATGTATCTTGATTCATAAATTTGAAATTTTAATTAAGAATCCAACTCTTCAAAGAAACCTGTCTTTTTATTTTTTTTGACGTTGTTCCAATTAAAATATCTACCATTCATAGCGATATAAACGCCATTAGGTAAAGACTGAACAAAAGCCAATGCGCTTCCCAAATTAAAAAAACCATCAGAGCTTGTTCCGAATGCATAAGGCACCATGGCACCCGTTAAAATAATTGTTTTATTTAATTTTGCTTTTGCAAGGTACTCGGCAGTTAAAACCATTGTGTCTGTTCCGTGTGTCAAAATGATCTGTTCACTCTGACATTTAATGCATTTGTGAAGTATAATTTCGCGGTCATCCTCGGTCATCTCCAACGAGTCAACCATCATGAGCGTCTTTACATCTATGTCAAGAGTACACCTACCCAACCTAAACATGTCGGGTAGATGTGTGTCTTTGAAGTATAACTCACCATTAATAAAATTGTACTCTTTGTCAAACGTACCACCGGTAATATAGACTTGAATCATTTGTAATTAATCTATTTTAAATATTGAATCTTCAACACCCTTATTAATATCAATTGTTTTTACAATCATTTCTATTGGCATAGGCATCATACCACCTGTAATTGTTGATTTGTATGGCAACATAACACCATTTACGGCTCTGTAATCTGAGTAATCTGTTGTCATTGTAATTGTTTTTTCTCCGGCACTTTGAGAGTTTACTTCTCTTAATTTAAGTTTTGATGTCACATCATAGTATTCAATCTTCTTAACGCCGGAAGGTAAAGTTACTTCAATTTTGTAAGCATCTTTGCCGTCTATTGATTCTGTTCCTATTAGTTTTAAATTGTATTTATCAGCCAAATATTTTTGTTGTGAGATTACATTCAATTCCTCTTGGGTAGCCTTAAATGTCTCAGCATCCATTGGTTCCCGTTGACCCATTTGACCTTGTATCCCTTTGGTTCCGTTGATAACCTGCTCCTGCATAACCATACCATTCATTGTCATTTTTTCGGCAAATTTATCCGGTGACTTTACATATTTATCTGTGTGCAGGGCCATACCTTGAAAAGTAGTTTCAGAAACAATGTGAATATCTTTTATCTGACTTATTTGTTGATTTCCACCGATAGCTGAAAGATAATCATTTAAAATGTTCTCCGGGCTCAATTTGCTTAGATCCACTGGTGCACTTTCAATGATTTTTTCACCGAAGGCATTGTAAAAATTAACTTTTTTATCGTTTGAAAACCTTTTTAATTTCTCTGCGACTTCATCTTTGTTTCCAACAACAATTATGTTTGCTTTTTCAGGTAAAATATATTTTTGAGCTGTTTTTAGCACGTCATCTGCATTAATTGCATCTAGCCTTGCAAGATAATTCTTGTAATAATCTTTAGGCAGGTTGAATCGTATGGTTGACAATGCAAAATTTGCCACGGTTTGAGGACTTTCGAGTGATCTAGAAAAGTTACCTGCAAGCATATTTTTGATAGTGGTTAATTCATTCTCGGTGACTTTTTCAGACTTAATTCTATTCATTTCGAATAAAAATTGTGTCACAGCACTATCGGTCACTTCATTTCTAACTGAAGCTGTTGCTGAAAAATTGCTAATCAATTTATCTGGGCCAAGGCTGCTGTAGGCACCATAGGTATAAGCATGTTTTTCTCTTAAATTTTGAAACAATCGCGCTGTAAAAGCACTTCCACCTAGAATATTATTCATTACCGAAACCTTAATTGCATCCTCGGAACCTGGTTTCAATTCGACTGGATAAGTAATGTTAACTACTGACTGTACGGCTCCATCTTTGTTTACAAAATTGACGGTAGGCTGCACATTTGGTTTGGGAGTTGCAAATGAATGTTTTGGTACATTTCCTGCTGCCCAACCTCCAAAATACTTTTCAGCGTAGTAAATTGCTTCCTGTGATTTAATATCACCCACAACTATAAAATATGCATTGTTTGGTTTAAAATACGTCTGGTAATAATCAATACATTGCTGAAGGGTAATATTCTTTAATGATTTTTCTGTGGTGTTTTCACCATAAGGGTAGTCACCTCCAAAATTTAAAACTGATGCAACATTTCTTGCAATTGTATTAGGATCGTCTTTTTCTTGTTGCAAACCAGATAGGGTTTGATTTTTAACTTTTTCAAATTCAGCCTGAGGAAAAGTTGGATTCAACACACAGTCTGATACTATTTCAAGAAGCTTATCAGTATGTTTTGTTAATGATGAAGCATAGAATCCATTGGAATTTGCGGAAAATGAAGCTCCAAGGAAATCGACATCTTCATCTATTTGTGCTTTTGTTCGTTTAGTTGTACCTTTTCCTATAAGGTTGCCTGCAAGTGCTACATAACCTTTGGAATCTTTTTCGAGGAAGTTATCATTGTCTATGAAAAGTTGAAAAGATAATCTTGGTAGTTTGTGGTTCTCTACAACGATAACCTTCAAGCCATTTTTTAAAATATGCTCAGTATAATCACTGATTTGTATTACAGGTGCCGGTCCGGGTTTTGGCATTTGACTTCTGAAATCTGTCATCGGTTTTGCTTTTGATTTTGGTTTATTTTGAGCATTTGTTTTAGAGCTTGCCAATAAACTGACTAAGAGAATGAGTATAAAAGTAATTGGTGTATTTTTCATTTTGTATATATTGTTAGGATCTGCTGATTTTAGGTAAATAGTATAAAACTACCCTTTTATTTTTGTTAAAATATTGATTTGCAACTCTTTTAATGTCTTCTCTTGTAACTTTCATATAACTATCAAGTTCAGTGTTGACAAGAGAAGTATTTTTAAAGTAAGTATACTTGCTGGCCAGACTTTCTGCTATGCCAGCCATTGATGCATTGCTGGTAACAAATTCTGTTTCAATGCTGTTTCTTAGTTTTGTAAATTCTAATTCAGGTATTAATTCCGTTTGGGTTTTAAATATTACGTCATCCATGCTTTGTTCAAGGGCATTTGGATCCCCACCAAAGTTAGCAAATCCGAATGTAATAAATACTCCGTCATGTTCCAATGGGTAAGGAAAAGCACCAATATAGACCGCTTTTTGTTGTTCATCAACCAGAGACTTGTACAACCTCGAGCTTTCACCGTTGGATAAAAGCTGACTAAGCATTCTAACGGCGTAAAAATCTTCATCCTTTATTGATGGGATTCTGTAAGCTTGCACAACAGCAGGTAGTTGTATATTGTCGTATATGGTGTCACGTACTTCTGAGGTTAAAGGTACATCTCCCCTCTCTGGTCTATAAATTGGTTTCTTTCCTTTTGGGATTGGGCCGAAATATTTCTCAATAAGTTTTTTTGTTTGTTCAATGTTTAGATCACCCGCAATGGATAATACAGCATTATTAGGTACATAAAATGTTTTATAAAAATTTACATAATCATCTTCGGATGCTGCATCAAGATGCTCCATAGAGCCGATTGTCATCCACTTGTAGGGGTGATTGGTGTAAGCTCTTTTCATGATTTCTTCAATAAGGGTTCCATAAGGTTGGTTATCAACCCTTTGCCTCTTTTCTTCTTTAACTACCGATCTTTGTGTCTCAATACCAACTTTGTCAACTTTAGCTTGAAGCAATCTTTCAGATTCCAGCCACAATGCTGTTTCAAGGTGATTTGAGGGCATAATTTCGTAATAGTACGTTCTGTCGTTTGAGGTATTCGCATTCAGTGTTCCGCCCGATCGTTCAACAATTTTTGCAAACTCACCTCTCGGAATATTTGTAGAACCCTCAAAAAGCAGGTGTTCAAAAAAATGAGCAAATCCGGTTCGCTCAGGATTTTCATTTTTTGAACCTACATGATACATAATGGATACTGCGACTATAGGTGTGCTGTGATCCTCGTGCAAAATCACATGTAATCCATTCGGAAGATCATATTCAGTAAACTTTATTTTAGGACTTTGTGCTGCTAGCATAAAACTACTTATTAACAGTGACGAGAAAAATACTTTTTTCATAATAACAATATTGTAAAAATTTTAAGGTGCGAATTAATGGAAAATAAACAATATAATGAAGTAAGGGTTGAAAATTTTGGATAAAATCGAATTAAAATCAGACAAACTTGTCAGCGACAGTTGATGATGCAAACGCATAGGGCTTTGCTTTAAAAATAAATCCCATGCCTTTAATGTAGCCCATTGCTTCTTTTAAAGCTACGTTTGATTTGAATTCTGAATCTGTGTTAATATCGGCATGTACCTCAAGTGCAACATTGTGTTTTTCCAAAACATGGCACAATTGATAAGCTATGTCAACTGATCGGGCGACTTCCATTATCATTCTTTCTTTCAGACTTGGCTTTTGTTTCAACGATGAATTTTCTATGAACATAAATCCTCCGCGTTTTTCCCTGAGAAAAACAATCACAGTAGCAAACTCCACCATGTCTTTGAAAACCTGAGAATCTGTTCCAATACAAATTTTTAGTTTGTATCCATTCTCAGTTTCCTCCAATATGGTTCTTTCAACTTCCTCAACAACTGGTTCTGATATTTTGGTTCCATTTAATCTTCGCCAAGACATATCTAATTGTTTGCTTAAAATTAAAGAACAATTACCAACAAATTGATAAATGCTACGTTATTTTTTGTTTAAAATACCTTCATCACAATTATCCCATGAAGAAATATTCCCTACATCTTTTTTCGATTTGCTTTTTTATTTTTAGTTGTAAAACAGGAAATCAAACAAATGGTACCGGATCAGATGGAAACCATTTGATTCATGAATCCAGCCCATACTTACTTCAGCACGCCCACAATCCGGTAGATTGGTATCCTTGGGGAGACGAGGCCCTTAAAAAGGCTCAAAATGACAATAAATTGTTAATTATTAGCATTGGATATTCATCTTGTCACTGGTGTCATGTAATGGAAAAAGAATGTTTTTCGGATACTGCAGTTGCCAAGGTGATGAATGATCTTTTTGTAAGTATAAAAGTGGATAGAGAAGAAAGACCTGACATAGATGACATTTATATGACTGCCTGTCAATTGACAAATGAAAGCTGTGGATGGCCGTTAAATGTTGTTGCCTTGCCGGATGGAAAACCAATTTGGGTCGGAACTTATTTCCCAAAAGACCAATGGATTGCTGTTTTAAAGAAGTTTAACGAATTAAAAAAGGAAAATCCGGGCGAACTTGAAAAAAATGCGAATCAGGTTTCAGAATATATAAAAGAAATGCATAAGGGGGATAATGTTATCGGTAACATAATTTCCAGAGATGAGCTAGGAAAAATCACATCTCAAATAGCTGGAAGAATTGATCCCGTTTATGGCGGTAAATTAGCTGCAAGTCAAAAGTTTCCAAGTACCGAAATATTTGATTTTTTGCTTCAAGGTCAATATTACTACAATAACAATGATGCTTCAAAAGCTGCTTTTCTAACCTTGGATAATATTATTTACGGTGGAATATATGATCATATTGAGGGAGGATTTGCAAGATATACAGTGGATAACAAATGGAGGATTCCGCATTTTGAGAAAATGCTTTACGACCAGGCAGGTATTGTGAGTTTGCTCTCAAATGCATACAAGATCACTTCAAAAGAGGTCTATAAAAACAGAATTATTGAAACCTTGAAATTTATCGACTTAAAAATGAGTGACAAAGAAGGTGGTTTTTATGCCTCTTTTGATGCAGACAGCGAAGGTGAAGAAGGAAAATACTACGCTTGGAAATCCCAGGAAATCGATCAGCTAATTCCCGATCCAATTCTTAATAAAACTGCCAAGACCTATTATAATGTTGTTCAAAAAGGTAATTGGGAAAAAGAAAAAAATGTTCTATATGTCGATAGAAATATTGAAAAAACTGCCAAAGCACTTCATGTAGATTTAAAAAAACTATCAGAGCAATTGATACAAATCAATACAATACTTAAAAACGCTCGTGATAAAAGGATTCCTCCAACAAGGGATGATAAAATTTTAACTTCATGGAACACCTATATGAGCAAAGCTTATATTGACGCCTTTACTGCAACCGGTGAAAAGCAGTTTTTGGACAGAGCGAGAAAAAACCTTGACTTTATTGCATCAAAAGTAATTCAAAAAGATGGTTTACTTTTTCGAAATTATAAAAATGGTAAAGCTTCAATTAATGGATTTCTAGATGATTATGCTTTTTCAGTTCAAGCATTAATAGCATTATATCAAGTTAGTTTTGAGGAGAAATATCTTAATTCAGCTAAATTGATCTCTGATTATGCTATTAAACATTTTTTTGACACAAACACTCAAACATTCTATTTTTCAGATGACTCAAATTCGAAATTGATATCAAGGAAAATTGAGACACTAGACAACAATCTTCCGGCATCAACAGCGGTTATGTCTCAATCGCTTTATATTTTGGGAGACTTACTTTACAATGAAGATTATAAAACCAAAGCTAAAAACAGTTTGGCAAGGGTTTGTACTGAAATAAATAGATCTCAAAGTCCGGAATTTTATGCTTCATGGTTAAAATTTGCTAATCTCGTCCAAAAAACACCTTATGAAATTGCCATTACAGGAGACAATTTCGAAGTTTTGAGGTCAGAAATGCAAAAAAATTATTTGCCTGATGCCATTTATCTTGGTGGTAAATCAGAAGGAAAATTGGAATTATTAAAAGGAAAAGTACAACCCGGAAATTCTTTGATATTCGTCTGCAAGGAAAAAGTTTGCGAACTCCCTCAGAAGACGGTCGCAGAGGCATTAAAAGGAATGAGGAAAAGTTGATGAAATCTTAAATCAAAACGAGAAATTCAAGATTTTGTATTTTGGTGAATAAAATAATTTTCATTTAATTTATCGATTATTCCAGGATGTTAATTCGTCTCAGAAGAATTTATAATTTTGCATCATGATTGCTGATAATTTTGACCCAAATGGTGTTGGCTTAAAAAATGGGAATTTCATTGGACTTCCTTTTGAATTCGAAAATTCCAAGATTGTGCTTTTTCCTGTTCCATGGGACGTAACTGTTTCATATTCAGCGGGTACAAGTTTGGGGCCCCAAAATATTTTAAATGAATCCGTCCAGCTAGACCTACATGACATTGATGTTGAAAATGCATGGAGATCGGGAATATATTTTCAAGAGATTAATCAAGATATTCTCAATAAGAGTCAACTTCTGAGAGAAAAAACTGAAAAGTATATCGATTTTATTGAGAATGGAGGCAATATTTTCTCGAATTCAGAGATGCTCGAATTATTAAATGAGGTAAATTCTGAATCTTTGATTTTAAATCGTTGGATAAAAGATCAAACTTCGCAGATACTTGACCAAGGTAAACTTATTGGTTTAATTGGTGGTGATCATAGCACACCTCTAGGGTATTATGAATCGTTGGCTGAGCGATATGCTGATTTTGGTATTTTGCATATCGATGCTCATATGGATTTAAGAAATGCTTATGAGGGGTTCGTTTATTCACATGCCTCGGTATTTTATAACGCACTTAAAATTCCCAATATTACCAAATTGGTTCAAGTAGGAATTCGTGATTACTGTCAGGCCGAAGTGCAATTGGTAAGTCAAGAACACCCAAGAGTAGAGGTTTACTTTGATCATTATATCAAAAGTGCATTATACAGAGGTGAAAGATTTGCGGACATTGTAGCTGAAATGATTAGCAACCTTCCCGATAATGTATATGTAAGTTTTGATATAGATGGTTTGGATCCTAAGCTTTGTCCAAGCACAGGCACACCGGTGCCAGGTGGTTTTGAGTTTAGCGAGGTATGTTTCATTTTTGAGCAACTTGTAGAATCCGGTAAAAGAATTATCGGGTTTGACGTTGTTGAAACAGGAAGCACGGCGCATCCTTGGGATGGTAATGTTGCTGCTAGAATAGTTTACAAACTTGCAACATGGATGGCCAAATCACAAAATATCATTTAATTGTAAAATATTTAAAATCAATAATTTAAGGGTAAAATTTAAAATTGATTATTGAATATAAAAATATCATCTGTCAAAAGACAACCGCATTGCATTTGATTTCTTAAACACCCCTCTGTTGAAAACATGTTGACCATTGAGAATGGTATGTTCAACGGTTCCTTTTAAACTCTCTCCTGCTAAAGGTGTCCAACCACATTTATAGAACACTTGATTATTTTGAATCGTTTGTGACCTATTTACATCTACCAACGCTAAATCGGCAAAAAAACCTTCCTTAATGAAGCCTCTGTTTTCAATTTTAAAACACACAGCCGGTGCATGAGACATTTTCTCAGCTATTTTTTCGATGGATATTTTACCTTGATTGTAAAAATTTAACATAATGGGTAATGCATGCTGAATGAGTGGCAGACCTGCAGGAGCTTTGGTATATGGTAGTTGTTTTTCATTCCAGGTGTGTGGAGCATGATCTGTTGCGATAATGTCAATTTTATCCGATAAAAGCCCATCCCAAATTTTTATTCTATCTGATTCTGACTTGATAGCTGGATTACATTTTATCAGATTTCCTTTTTTGGGATAAAAAGTATCATTAAAATACAAATGATGAACACAAGCTTCTGAAGTAATCCGCTTTTGTGATAATGGGAGTGTATTTTCAAATAAGTCAACTTCAATTGCCGTCGAAATGTGGAGAATGTGGAGACGAGTATTGTGTTTTTTTGCCAAAGAAATTGCAAAAGAGCTCGAAAGGTAACATCCCTCTGCATTTCTGATAATTGGATGATAAAATGGAGGTATTTCATCACCGTATCGTTCTTTTGCTGATTCAAGATTTTTTTTAATGGTTGATTCGTCTTCACAATGTGTGGCAATAATAGTAGGACATTCTTTAAATACAGCCTCCAAAGCTTCTGGATCATCAACCAAAAGATCTCCTGTAGAAGAACCCATAAATATTTTGACGCCACATATATTTTTGACATCAACTTTCTTAATCTCTTCCAAATTATCATTTGAGGTGCCAAGGAAAAAGGAATAGTTGGCCCAAGAAATGGATCCCGCAATTTTGTATTTTTCTTCAAGAAGTTTGTTGGTTATGGCTGCAGGTACAGTATTTGGCATTTCCATAAAACTTGTCACACCACCGGAAATTGCTGCTTTCGATTCTGATTCAATATTGGCCTTATGAGTTAGCCCCGGTTCTCTAAAATGTACCTGATCATCAATTACACCGGGAAGAGTATGTAAATGAGAGCCATCAATTTCAACAGCATTTTTAGAATCAATAATTCCCCCTATTTTTTCAATCCTGTTATTTTTTATCAATAAATCACCTTCTATGATTATTCCTTCATTGACAATTTGGCTATTTTTGATAATTATATTACTCATTTCTTTTTAATTAATGTTGTGTTTATGCCATTGAATTTTTATATAGCTGTATTTTTGCACAAAATACGTAAATATTAAAATGCCAAAATCGATTTCTGAAATAAAATTGGGTATTCTTGGAGGAGGACAGTTGGGACGAATGCTTGTTCAGGCTGCTAAGGAATGGAATCTGGACTGTTATGTTATGGATGAATCGGACGACTTCCCTTCAGGTAACGTGGGTGCAAACTTTGTTTTGGGTAATTTTAAAAATTATGATGATGTTTATAATTTTGGAAGAGAATTAGATGTATTGACAGTAGAAATTGAACACGTAAACATAGACGCTCTTTTTAAACTTCAGCAAGAGGGTGTTGAAATACATCCAAGACCTGAATCACTCAATATTATCAAAGATAAAGGACTGCAAAAGTCTTTTTACAATAAGCATAAACTACCAACATCTGATTTTGAGCTATTTGATGATAAAGACCAAATAATGAAGGCCTTATCTAAGGGTATAATAAAACTTCCATTTGTTCAAAAATCTCGCTTAGCCGGTTATGATGGAAAAGGTGTTGTGTTGATCAAAACTGAGAAAGAACTAAATGAGATAATGGATGTTCCCAGCATTATTGAAACATTGGTTAATATTCAAACTGAAGTTTCAATAATTGCCTGCAGAAATAAAAAAGGTGAGATAAAGTGCTATCCTGCTGTGGATATGGATTTTCATGAAAAAGCCAATCTTGTTGAATTTGTTTATTATCCATCAAAAATTTCATTGGATAAACAAAAAGAAGCAACTATTATTGCCACACAGGTAATTGAAAAATTGAATATTTGTGGGTTGCTTGCAGTTGAAATGTTTATTGATAATGACAACAATATTTTAATTAATGAAATTGCCCCCAGACCACACAATAGTGGACATTTAACTATTGAAGCAAGTGTTACATCACAGTTCCAGCAACATCTTAGAGGGGTTTGTAACTTACCATTAGGCGACACAAGATTTCATTCAGCAGCAGTGATGATAAATTTGTTGGGGTGGAATGGATATTCCGGTACTACCAGATATTCAGGAATAGATGATTGCCTGGCGTTAGAGGGAGCTAGTCTGCACCTTTATGGCAAGCAAACAACCAAGCCATACCGAAAAATGGGACACGCAACAGTTTTAGATAAAACAAGAATAAAAGCAACTAAAAAGGCCAAGTCTATTAAAAAACTTTTAAAAATCTATGCATGATGAATACAAAGGTTGGAATTATTATGGGGTCCGATTCAGATATGTTTGTTATGCAAGAAGCTGCCAATATTTTAAAACACTTTGGTGTAAGTTTTGAAATTTCAATTGTGTCTGCACATCGAACTCCGGAAAGAATGTTCGATTACGCTAAAACGGCTCACTCCCGGGGTTTGAAGGTAATTATTGCAGGAGCCGGTGGTGCTGCTCATTTGCCCGGTATGGTTGCGGCCATCACTACCCTTCCTGTTATAGGTGTGCCGGTTAAATCTTCTAATTCGATAGATGGTTGGGATTCAATTTTGTCAATCCTTCAAATGCCAAATGGAGTTCCTGTAGCGACAGTTGCCTTAAATGCTGCCAAAAATGCGGGGATATTGGCTGCGCAAATTTTGTCGGTGGCTGACCATGATTTGGTTAAAAAAATATCTGATTTCAAAGCTGAAATGCATGATCAGGTTGTTGAAAAGAATAAAAATATGGACAAAAAAAAAGAGTAACACTCTACGAGGTTACTCCATCCAAAGGTAAACAACAACAATCATATATTATATAGCAAAATATTTGCCAAAAATCAAATATTTAAAAAAATATATAAATAAAATTAAAATACTTTGATTTTATGCTAAAAGATTAGCTAAAAACCTATCAATAGCAAATTTGATAGGAAACAAATTGAATGTGCAATATTTACTAACTTAGTAATTGAATTGTTTTGAATGGAAATCCTAAAAAAAAATATATTCAAATAGACTGAAAATGTTGCAAAATTGAATTTACTGATTCAGAGTTTTACTACCAAATAATTAACTGATTCCAAATAAATATAACTTAAGTTTTCTTGAACTTGTTCATCCTTTAATGAGAACTCTTTTATGATAATTTTACTCTTTTACTTTTGGCTGTCCTGATGATTTTACTCTTTGTACAAATAAATCAGCTGTTTCAGGTGACACAGCTTGAATTTCGTAGGTTTCATCATTAGGCATTTTATACACCAATTCCTTCTTTTTTAGCTTAACCAAAGCATCGGTGAAGCTTGTATTGTTGGAAGTTATAGAAAGAATTCCTTGAGAATACCCAAAGAAGTAAAAGTTGTCGTTAGGCGCTTTAATGTATATGTATAGTCTGTCGTCCTCACTGGATGGCATTTTTATTTCAACGCTGGATGTTATTAACTTATTTAGCATTTCGCCATTTATGGAGGCCAAACCATTAACTTCTTTTGTTGAAACAAAAGAAGAGTAATCCGGATCCCATTGCAGGTTTAGCCTACTAAAGAATATACTGAATTTTTTAAAGTCCTTTGGTAATTCAAGTGTTCTTGTTTTCATCATGCTCAAAGTAGGTGTTAGGATTGCATCATCTTTGATAAACTCCGCCATTGCTTTGTCATAAAAATCACTACCTTGATTATAGTCAATAAAATTGGTTTCGAATGTACTGCTTCGTAGATCATTTACCATAGTAGTCAGCAATATTTCAGGAATTGTAAATTCAACTCCGAGCATAGTCTGAATGTTAACTGGTGGAAGTTTTACTAGTTCAGGATCTAAAGTGGTGTCAATGACAGCAAATTCAGATTCAATTTTACCTGCGGCTTGTAATTTTACATATTTCAAACCTGAACCAAAATTCAAATTGCCCTCTCCTTCGATATTATTATTAAAGTTTGTTAGGGCAAGCTTGTTGCCTCTCCATCCATTCGCCAATACTTTCAAGCTATCTCCGATAATAAATTTGTCCTTTACAGCATCATATTTTATGTAACCTTTGACGTCCAAAACTGCCCGGTCTTTACGCATATAGGTTGGCATCAATAAACGAGGATAAACCTGGTTTGTAGCTTTTGAAACGAAAAAACCACTTCTGACCGGAGATTCATCCGGGTTTTTACTTTTTTCAACATAAAGTTTTACATCATTCCTATTTACTTCATTATCGATATAGAACCAATTTTTATTCTTGAAAACAGGTGATTCAAGATTAGCAAAACCCTCAAAACCAACATCCTTTTTGTTGGCCTTTAATTTTAATTTGCCGTAGAATCTAATTTTTGGACCTAAATAAAAGTTTGATGAATCTTTTAATGTCGCTTCTGCAGTTGTAAGGGTTGATTTTGCTGATTTTTTACCCTTTCCGACTCTTTGTCCAACAATATTATCAAAGAATATTTCTTGTTCTTTGTCTT